>CBIHRE010000110.1:0-11839 GCA_966212385.1 uncultured Akkermansia sp.
TGCTTGCCCTCGGGCGTGTGGATGTGGTCGTTGCGGATCGGCTTGTTCGAGGACGAGACGGGCTGGACGCCTTTGTTGAGCGAGGGATGCGTGGCGCGTCCGGGGTGCCAGATTTGGAGATAGATGCGGCCGCCCGCGGCATGAACGGCGTCGGTCACGCGCTGCCAGCCGGCGATGTGCGCGGGCGAATGAATGCCGGGCTGGTGCGGCCAGGCCTGCGCGTCGGCGGCGACCATCGTGGCCTCGGCGATGAGCAGGCCGGCGGAGGCGCGCTGGGCGTAGTATTCGGCCATGAGATCGCCGGGAATGTTGTCGGCGTTGGCGCGCACACGGGTGAGCGGCGCGAAGAGGACGCGGTTCGGAATCGAGAGGGAGCCGAGTTGAAAGGGAGTGAGGAGCTGCATGGGAGTTTTCGGATTAAAAACTTTCGGAATTTTGGCCACGGAGGGCACAGAGCTCGAACACAGAGGGCACCGAGACAAACCGAGGAAAGAAGAGAAGGATCGGAAGGATTGGCTCTGTGTTCTCTGTGTCCGAGCTCTGTGAACTTTGTGACCTAAATCAGATCGGTTGATCTTGGCGGGCGGTGTCGGCGAGAATTTGCACGATCTGGTCGCGGGTGATCGGGCCGAGGGCATCGATGCTCAGGCCGTCGCCGTAGGTTTTCACCGTGTAGGCGGCAATGTTTTGGAAATCGAGCGGCGTGAAACCGAGCGAGGCGGCGGATTGGCGGAGGCCGTTGGCGGCCAGCCAGCGCTCGAACTTTTCCACGAAGCCCGCGGCGCGCGTGGCGGCGTCGCCTTGGATGTTGAAGATCCGCTCGCCGAGCTGGGCGAAGCGCGGCGTCGCGCGGCCGTGCGTGAGCAGCCAGCGGAAGTAGGCGGGGAAAATCGTCGCGAGGCCGCGGCCGTGCGCGAGCTCGGGGCGGACACCGCTCATCGCGTGTTCGATCGAGTGCATCGGGTATCCGCTGTCGGAGCGGCCGGCGGATTGGAGGCCGCCGAGCGCGAGCGTCGAGGCCCAGAGGAGTTGGCCGCGAAGGTTCTCGTCGCCGAGGGCGGCGAGTTGCTTCGGCAGCGTCTCGATCACGGTGAGCATGACCGCCTCGGAGTGGCGGTCGGCGAGTGGCGAGGCGGAATCGCCGAGGAGGTAGTTTTCAAACACGTGGCTCAGGATGTCGGCCGCGCCGTCGGCGGTGACGGTCGCGGGCACGGCGGTGATGAAGCGAGGGTTTAGCCAGGAAACGCGCGGCTTGAGGAAGTCGTGGCCGAGAACGGATTTCCCCTTCGTGGAGCGATGGGAAATCACGCTGTAGGGCGTGACTTCGCTCGCGGTCGCGGCGGTGGTGGGCACGCAGGCGAGCGGGAGCGCGGCGGTGAACTGGCCGGCCTTGGCACCGCCGAGCGTGTAGGGCCAGACGTCGTCGGCTCCGGGCGTGGCGGCGAGGGCGGCGATGCCCTTGGCGGCGTCCATCGCGGAGCCGCCGCCGACCGCGACCACGAAGTCGGCGCCGGAAGCGCGGAGCTCGGCGGTGGCGCGATTGATCGTGACGGCCTCGGGGTTGGGCTCGATGCCGGAGAAGTGGGTGACCTTCACGCCGGCTTCGGTGAGGATCTTGGTGACCTCGGCGAGATAACCGAGACGCACGACGGAGCCGGAACCGGTGACGACGAAGGCGTGTTTGCCGAGCGTGGCGGCGACGTTCGCGAAGGCCGCGCCCTGGTCGGCGCCAAAGAAGAGCTTGGTCGGAAGATGGAGGGAAAACGAATGCATGGGATTTAGAAGGGACGGAGTTCGGAAACGGCCGCGCCGCAAGCGGGCGCGGAGCCGGACGCGGCCTTTACGCGGACGTCACGCTGCGGCGGGCGCTTTTTCGACAATGCCCATTCGGCTCGCGCGCGGAAATGCAGAGCATGTTTATCCTGCGGGAACTGCACCGGATGCCGCCGCTTGATCCAACCAGCAGCTGATAGCCTGAACGACGGTCTCCTCAGGCAAAAACTCCTGCTCCAGGCGACCGGTGGCGTGCGAAGCAAGCAGGCGAAACAGGATCGCTTCCGATTCCCTCAAAAGGTTCACGGCCGGAAACGGTGCTTTGACGGGCTCCGGGACGGCGCGACCGGTTTTCCAGATTTCGAATGTCTCCGCGTCCATCAGCAAGGCCGTGATGTCGGGACGCCGCTCGCGAGCCTTGGCCAGCAGGGACAAGCCCCACGTGTCGAGATCGCCCCAGTAGGCGAGGCGCTTGTTCGCGAAGGCGGCGCCCTTCAACCACTCGACATCCAGTCCGCAACCCAGCACGGCCAGGGTGCCGGGCAAGGGGCGTGGGAGGTGATGCAGGCAGCGTTCGTTTTCCACCACCAACAGCCGCTCTCCGGGCATATGCTCGATCAGGGCCAGATCCTGCGTGCGGACGCGCTGCCGCTCAAACGGGAGCAGGGCGCCGTCGAGGTCGGCCAACAGCACCCAATGCTCGCCCCCGGGCGCCGCGTCCAAAAACGTCTCCAACCCCGCCGCGGACACCGCGCCGTCGTAGCGAGCGTCGAGCAGCGCGACGATAAGCGCCTGATATTGCTCGAAAAATTTGCTGTCGTGCCCGCCGAGCGCCACCGCCCGCAAGGGACGCCCTTCGGCCATGCCCGGCGCGAGAGTGAGCGCCAGCGCAGCGGCCAAGCGCGGAATTTCGCGGGGTAGTTCGCGCCAGAGAGCGAAGCGCGTGATCCACACCGGGTGGAACTCGACGGCGGTGTCGGCGCACAGCGCGGCCAGCGCGGCGTATTCGGCGCGGATGCCCTCGTCGGCGCACGCCTCCGCCCAGACGGAGGGTTTGGGGATGCACCAAAACGCGGGCAGCTGGACGAGGCCGCTCACGCTGCGATACCCCGCCTCGGTCCACTCCACGCGGCCAACGCGCACCGCATCCCAAGCGCGCACATGGGCGCGCACGCTCTCCGGATCGCGCTCCATCCGCGAAGGTGGCACCCGACCGATAGGCAGGCGCAGGGGCCACGCCGAGGCGGAGCCAAGTCGGGCCTGCCGGAGCGCGGGGCGCCGCCACTGCGCGGCCAGGCGGCGAGCCAGTTCCGTCGGCGAATTCATGGTGGAGCGATGGCCTGCGCGGGCGCGAGCTCGTCCTGAACGGGCTCCTGCGGGCTGGCCGCCGCAGCGAGGGGCGAGCTTTTTGGAAAATCTTCCCAGCGCACGCAGGCGAGCAGCGACCGCTGGTCCTTGCGGTGGACATGCACGACGGAGCGGGTGTGGGCGCGGAGGAGACGGACCTCCTTGTTCGGGGTGACGAATATGGGGTGCAGCCCGAACTCGTCCAGGGCCTTGGCGATGCGCCGTGCCACTGTGCGCGAACTCTTGGAAAACGCCTCGTCGAGCACGATCGTGGCGTGCAAGGGGCGTCCGCCATCGCGGGCGCTGAGCGCGTAGCTGAGCGAGGCGGTGAGGATGTAGCTGGCGATGATCTCTTTTTCGCCGCCGGAGCCGCCTTGCGAACCCTTGAAGGTGGCCCCTTCGCGGCGTGTGGCCCGGTCGATCTCGACGCCGCTAAACTCCAGCCGATGCCGCGCGTCTAGCAGGGCCTTGGCCCCGACGGTATGCGGTTTGTCCACCGCCTCGCGGAGCAGGGTGATGAGGTTTTTCAGGGAGGCGTAGTGGCCCTCGCCCTGGTCGTCGGTGCGCAGCATGGCGGAGCGGAGCTGCTTGAGCGCACGGTCAAGCGCGCGGACGCTCTCGTGCTCCACCGGCCGGGTGTTCAGGCGCAGGAAACAGCCTTCCTTGAAATCCACCCGCTCCAGGCTCCGGTTCAGTTCGTCCACGCGTTCGGCGATGCGGTCGGCCTCGGCCTTCACGGCGTTGAGCAACTGGGTGACGCCCTCGTCCGAGGACTTGTTGAGATACTCGAGGAACCGCTTGGTCTTGGCGGGCAAATCCTCGCGCACGAGCTTGTCGAGCCGCTCGAGGTAGGCGGGGACGTCAGCCAGGGTTTTGCCGGCCTCGGCGAGCGGACCGTTGTCGATGGCCTTGGCGTCCGACATCGCGAGGACCAGCTTTTTTTCCAACTCGGCGTGTTCGCGCTGCAGCGCGCCGATAGCCAGATCCAGCGCCCGGCCCGCCTTGCGCTCGGCGTCGTCGATGTCGGCGGAACCCACGGAGGCGTCGATCGGCAGCGCCTCGCGCGCAAGCGCCTCCTGCTCGGCGGAGAGCCCCGCGCCGAGTCGCCGCTGGCAGATTTGCAAACTGGCGAGCGCGCTGGCATGCGTGTTCTCGATTTTCGCGTGCGCCTTGAGTCCTTCGTCCTGTTTCTTGCGCAGGCGGGCTTCCTCGGCCTTGGCGCTCTCGTAGTCTTTTTTGGCGCGCGCGGTGTCGGAGTCGGGGGCGAGCAGCGCCGCGAGACGCTCGCGCAGCGGCACGCACTCGCGCTCGGCGCCCTCGGCGTCGATGTCGGCAAAAGCGATCTTGGCGTAGGCGGCGAGGATCTGGCGCTCGGCGCGGATGCCTTCGAGCGCCTGGCGCGCGGGCCCCACCCGGGACTTGGCGGCCTCGGCGGCGGCGGTGGCCGCGGCGATTTGGCGGTCGAGTTGCTGAAGGCGGTCCTGGTTGTCGAAACCGGTGCACCAGCCTTCGTCGAGCGGGGTGCGGTCGCGTTTCTCGGCATAGCCCTTCCGCGCGGACACCGCGCCCTCGCGGGTGAGCGCATGGGGCGTGCGACGCAGCGCTTCGATGGAATCCACGCAGTGGAGGTCGTGCGTGGCGAGAAAGGCGCGCAGCGGGCCAGCCAACGCGTGGGGTTTGAATTCGAGCTTTCGCGCGAAGCCGTCGGGCAGGAACTCGGTGCGCGGGGCGGAGGCGGCGTCGGCCTCCCAGGTGCGGACATCGAGCTGGTTGTCGCGATGGTTGATCCAGCGCAGCGCCTCGTGGGTGTGCTCGACCGGCACGAGCAGGCGGAGGCGATGGCCGCCGAGAGCGCGCTCGATCGCCCCGCGCCAGGCGGCCTCGGCGGGTTTCACCTGCACGAGTTCGGCGACGAAGGGGAGCGCGTCGGGCGACAAGCCGAGCCGGGCGGCGAGCGCGGCGCGGAAGCGCTGATAATCGCCGGGCAGGTTGGAGCCGGGGCTGGCCGCGACCTCCTGGCGCTCGGTTTGGAGTTTTTTCACCGCCTCGGCCTGCTGGGCGGCGATGCCGCCGAGACGCAGATAATCGTCGTCGGCCTGCTTGAGTTTTTTCTCAAGCTCGGCGTTGGCGGAGAGGGCCCGGGCCTGGTTCTCGGCCAGGGTCTCGGCGCTGGGCGTGGTCGAGAACCCGAGCCGCTTCGATTGCCCGAGGTAGTCGCTCAGGACGATTTTTCGCCGGTCGCGCTCGCGCTCCTTGGTCTCCAGCAATGCGCGCACGCTCTCGATGTCCTGACCGCCGGCGCGCAGGTAGATCGCGTGAAGCGCTTCGGTGCGCGTCTTGGCGGCGTCTGCGAGCGACTTCGCCTCCTCGAATTTTGTTTTGGCGTCGTTCAGGCGTGTCTTCAGCTCCTCGACCTGCGAGGTCCAGAGACGTGTGGCGTTCAGAGCGAACCAGGCGGGTAGGAGGGTCTTGAGTTCCTGCTGGCGGCGGAAGTCGGCGGTCGCCGCCAGGTGGCGCTCGTGCAGGTCTTTCACCGGGAGCAAGCGGTCGCGCTGGTCGCGGGCGAGGAGGAGTTCGCCGTGGATCTGGGTGAGGTTGTCGAAATCCTTGGCCACCTCGGCCGCGCGGGCGAAGCTGGATTTGTCCTCGAGGACGAACTCGCGGAAAAGCTCGTCGATGCTGTTCAACTGTTTCAGCCCGGCGGCGCGATTGAGGAGGGCGAAGGCGTTTTCTCCGACCTCGAAGAAGGCGCGCAGCCGGGCGAGGTAGGCGGTTTTTCCGCCCGAGGCGGCGTCAAAAATCTGGATCGTGCCGGAGTCGCGCAGCTGGTGCTTGAGGCCGCGGAGGCCGGCGTCGTGCAGGAGCTGGAGCCAGTTTTCCAGGCCCTGCGCGGGGTCGCGCGAGAAGATCCACGCGCGCTTGAGGTCGGCGTAGGCGCTCGAAATGCCCTCGATCCAGAGCAGACCCGCGCAACGCACGGTCTCGACCCCGTCGAAGTAGGTGGCGCAAAGTCCGGTCGTGGTGCCACCCTTGCGCGAGATGTGGGCGGTGTCGTCCTGCGCGTGGCCGGAGCCGATCTTGCCGCGCACGTAGGACATGAGATCGCGGTCGCTTTCGTGCCCCCCGGTGGAGGCCAGGTTGTATTTGGGCGCGTCGGTGAGCAGGGTGACGAACGCATCCACAAGGGTGGTCTTGCCGCTGCCGGTCATGCCGATGATGGCGGTGCCGTCCGGGTCGATCTCGGCGCGGTGCAGGCCGGCGAAGGGCCCCCAGTTGTAAACCTCCAGCGCGAGCAGGCGGAAGGGGCGGCGCTGTTCCAAGCCGGACAGGATGGCGACGTTTTCCGTTTCCATGGGCGAAGGCTAGGCGTCGGAGCCGGGATCGCGTGATGGCAACTCGGCGGGGAGGGCGGAGGCCCCGGCGGCGGGACGGGCCAGCCGCCGGAAGTGCTCCAGCAGCAGACCGAGGTGCTCGGGATTGGCGAGGTGGACGATGATGGGGCGGATGGCGACCTGGTCGTCCGGATCGGGGTCGCCGACGATGCCGTGCTCCTTGAGTTGCGATAGCACGCGCAGCAGGCGTTCGCGGTTGCGGGTCTGGCTGCCGGTGTCGCCGAGGTGGAGATCGAACTGGGACTGGAGCCCGTCGAGGTCGGCGCGGGCGTCCGCCGCCCCGATGCCCATCTGCTGTTCGTAGGCAATGTGCGCCTGGCGGAGGATGGCGACGAGAAGAGATTGCTCGGTGGTGAGTCGCTGGCGGCGCACCAAGGGATGCTGCCAAGCCTCCTCGGGCGGCGCGGCGGGATCGGGGCGGGCGACACAAAGGTAGGCGATGCCGCGCACGTCATCGACGGCGAGCGTGAGGTCGAGGGGCTCCAGCACGCGCGCGGCCGCCGCGGGTTCGGAGGTGAGGGTGCGGTAGAGGTTGGGCTTGGCGGCGCGCTCCACCAGGCCGCAGCGCAGCAAATCTTGGACTGCGGTCTTCAGCGCAGCGGGTGCGCCGGCGGAGCCGTTCGCGGGGTCTGGCGCGACCGGAGGCGGCCCGTCGGCGGCGGGCTCACTGGGGGGCTCGGATGCGGCCAGGCGGTGGTCGAAGAAGTCGTTCATTCGAGATTTTCAGGCGACACGGCGGCCAGATGCCCGGCGTCGAGCAGGACGCGGGGCACGTCGAAACGCGCGGCCGAGACGCCCTCCTCGGGAGGAGGGGCGGGAGGAGTGATGGTTTCACGCGCTGCAGTCTCCGGAGCCCCGCTTTCGCGGGCGACGGTCAACCAATAGAGAAGGGTTTCGAGGTCGTGGTGCGGGGGCAGGCCGTCGGCGAGCTCCGCAAGGGTGTGTGCGCGCCCGCGGTCGCGTAGAAACGCGAGGGTTTCTTGGTGGAGCTGTTCGCGGTCGAGCTCCTCGCCGGTCTCGCGCAAGCTCTGGGCCAAGGCATCGAGCCCGACGCGCTGTTGCTCCAAATTCAACGCGGTCTGCGAGGCGTCCTCGATCTCCTTGAACGTGAGGCGGCCCGGCACGGGCAAGCCCGGCGAAGAAGGGGCCAGCGGAGGCAGCGGAGCAGGGCTGCGGCGCACGGCTTGGGAACTCCAATCGATCGCGACGGCTGCCTCGAACAGCTCGTTCAAAATACGGCCCACCCGGTGATGCTCTCCGGCCAGACCCGATTTGATGAAGCTGCGCACGTCGCGCTCGCCCCGGGCGCGGGCGCGCATGACCTGCGCGGATTCCTCGATGAGCCGCTGCACCAGCGTGCGCAAATCCAACAATTGGTCGCGCGTGAGCGCGAGAGGCGCGGCGGCCGACGCGAGGATAGCGCGCAGGCGGTGGCGCATGAGATCCACTTCCGTGCTTTGGCTGATCTGGCGATGGAACCCGTCGAAGACGCGCCCCTCGGGAGTGGCGAGCAGCTCGTCGTTTTTGTTCAGCAAATAATCGAGCACCTCCCCGCGGTGACGGTCTTCGGAGAGGATGGTCTTGCGCAGCTGTTGATCGGCTTCGCGGTAGGAATCTTCCACTCGTCGGAAATCGGCCCGGAGGCTCATGGCCAGGCTGTATAGCTCGCGCAGTTCCTCCTCGGCGCGGGGACCGGAAAGCACCGCGAAATCGCCCGCACGCACGCGGGCCAGCTCGGCCTGCAGGTCGGCAATTTTTCCTTCGATGCGTCGCGCGCGGGCTTGGTGGTCGGGATTCAGCTCGGCCTCGAGCGACTCGATCTTCTGCTGCACCGTGGAGAGCCGCGATGCGGTGGAGGTCATCTGACGGCTTTCCAAGTCGTCGATGAATCGGAAAACCGTCTGTAGGGCGTCGGTGGCCACGAGAATGCCGTCGCGCTCGGCCAGCAGGTCGCGTTTGATCCACTCATTGAGTTCACGCCGCGCCACCGCGCGGGGCTCCTCGTCGGCGAGTTCGAATTCGGCGGAGTTGATGTGCTCGGTCAGCAACGAGGCAAGCCGCTCGCGCGCATCATCCAAGCGAACCTCGACCGGGCCGGCGGAGAAAAGCGCCCGCAGACAAGCGATGACAAGCGGCCCCCGGCGGGAGGCGAGCAGGAGCCAGGCCGCGTGGCGGTGGCGGGCCAGCACCAAGGACTTGGCCTGGAGATTCTCCATGGCTTTGGTGAAGCAGTTTTCCCGCCCGCGTCAAAGGCTCAAGGTTCCCAGAGAGGAGGAAGCGTGCCTCGGCGCAACTTATCCCAATTCTTGCGGAGAGAGTTTCTGCAGGAGCCGAACCAGATGGTGAACTTTCGTGGACGGATTTTCGTGGCGTGTGCCGTCGCTGGAGTTCTGCGCGTAAAGCGTGGTCGCATGGCCCAAGGCGATTGCCAGTTTGTCATGCAAGGCCGCGTAGATCGTGCCATCGCTTTTATCGTAGGCTTTGCCGAGGCGGGAAGCGTGCCCCAGTTCGCGATAGATGTCGGCGCGGCCAATGGGAGTCTGCCGCAGGCCGAAATGGAGAAGATACCAAAGCTCGAAACACTCGTTGCTCCAACAGGCGGTGATGTCGTCGTGGCCCCGGACCAAGTCAAAGGCACGTGCGTAGCCCGGGTGATTGTCGCGGTCGAAGACGACCCAGATTTCCGAATAGGGAGCGCCGGCGAGGATTGCCTGTTTTTTGCGCTCGATGGCATCCTCCATCAAGCGGTCGGTATTGAAGCCGGTGCCCGCGATTTTCAGGTCAACGACGCTTCGGTCCACCGGAAATTGCGTCAGATAAAGAACCGAGCTTTTTGTGTCCTCGCAAAGCACGAGAACCCGGCGTCGCGGGCGCAGGCGGGCTTGATGCGCCGATTTCCGCCCTGTTTCCCAAGGCTTCGGATCATTTTTCGCGCGCATGGGAAAGCGAGTCGGCGACCGCCTCATGGAGATGAGCCAGCCGGGGCACGGCACCAAACAAACCGAGCAGATATTGACGCGAGAACCGGGTGTTGGCGCGAACTTCCTTCGGGTCGAATTCCGCGAGTGAGTAAAGCCGCGTCGCTCCGCTCTCCTCCTTTTCGCAGAACCCTAACTGGTCGCGGCGAAAACCCACCGGCTCGAGCAAGGACACGTCGTGCGTTGCGCACAGGAGTTGGGCGTTGTGGCGGTTGGTCGCGCCGTGGAAAAGATCCAGAATGGCCTGTGTGAGGCGCGGGTGAAGGCGCGCCTCGAACTCGTCGATCACCAAGATGCCCCCGGTCTCCAAGGCCGTGAAAAGCGGGCCGGATAGAGCCACAAACTTTTTCGTGCCTTGGCTCTCGTCGCGCTCGAGATCGAACTCGACCTGGCCGGCGACTTGGCCGGAAGAGTCGCGCTTATCGTGGGCGAGTTTGATTTCCTTTTTGATGTAAGACTTCGGAAAGCGCTTGGGTATCCCTTGGATACCAGAGCCAAAATCCACTTCGCGGTCTTCGCTGCGCATCCCGCGGATTCCCAAATCCGCGCGTTGAGCGAAACCCATCAGGCGGATGCGTTGCGCATCATCTTTCATCTGATCGGCGGTGAGTCGCAACAATGCACGATCATCCAAACCGGTCACAAACCGTATGCGCCCCGTCCACTCCATCACTTTGGTGGCCTCGGGTCCGTTCAACTGAGCACAAACCGAGAGAAACAGCGCATTGGGCCGGGCACGCTCTTCAAGGCCTTTACCCTCCTTGAAGAACTCGTCGGAAACCTCGATGGCCGCTCCTTCGCGAGTGAAGAGCTTCGCAGCCTTGCCCGCGTGGAATTTTTTCCGAAACAGCCACTCCGCATGGACGCGCTGCGTATCGGCACGGAAACCGTAACGGTATTCGTGCTCCTCGAGCAGGAACTCGATTTCAAAATGCGAGGGCTCATTCTCCGTGCGCGCGTCCAAGAGAAACGGCGTGGTTTCGATAGGGTCGCCGGCTTGGCTCTCGCGCGCAGAATCGCGCACAAAATCCCGGAACCAAACCAAGGCGCGCAGCACATTGGATTTACCCGCAGCGTTAGGTCCAAAAAGGGCGACACTCTTCAGCAGTCGCTTTTTGCCGACCTCAAAAGTATTAGAAGCCTGCAAGTGCTCATCCACCCGGGGCTCCTCCAAATTTAGTGTTTGGAGGTCACGGATTGAGCGGAAGTTGGCGACACTGAACGCAAGCAGCATAACGGAACCAGCTAGGAGGTGAGGGCTTTTTTATGCGATAAAAATGCACAAAAGGCCAGGAACTCGGAATTATTCCGGTAGATCCCCGCAATGATTATCTGCCGCGAACTCATCACTGCGCGGTGAATCCGCCGTCGATCACGAGGCTGGTGCCGGTGACGAAGGTGTTGGCCGGATCGAGCAGGTAGAGGACGCCGCGGGCGATGTCCTCGACGCGGCCGGTGCGGCCGACGGGGTGGAGGTTGGCCATGTATTCGCGCTTCTCTTTGCTGTCGGCGAAACGGTCATACATCTCGGTCTCGATCGCGGCGGGCGCGACGGCGTTCACGCGGACTCCCTGGCGGGCGAACTCGAGGGCGACGGATTTCGTGATGCCTTCGACGGCGTGTTTGCTCGCGACGTAGGTCTGCACGCCGGCCATGCCGATGTGCCCGGCGACGGAGGAGGTGTTCACGATCGAGCCACCGCCGTTTTTGAGCATGGCGGGGATCTCGTGCTTCAGCGCGGCGAGCACGCCCCAGACATTGAGGTCGAAAACGCGGCGGTAGTCGGCCTCGGTGAGCTCGACGGTGGGACCGGCGTGTTCGATGCCGGCGTTGTTGAACGCGAGATCGAGGCCTCCGTAGGTGCGGACGGTGAATTCGACGAGCGCGGCGACCTCGGTCTCCTTCGCGGCGTCGGCGCGGAAGAAGGACGCGGTGCCGCCGGCTTTTTGGATCTCGGCGACGGCGGCCTGGCCTTCGGCTTCGCGGCGGCCGGAGAGGACGACTTTCGCTCCGGCGGCGGCGAGGGCGAGCGCGGTGGCGCGGCCGATGCCGGAAGTGGCGCCGGTGACGAGGGCGACTTTGCCGGCGAAGTTGGAGGAGGTGGCGGAGGCGGTGTTAGTGGAGGTGCTCATGGTGATGTGGATGGATGGATTGGACGGAGTGTGAGTTTTAGTTTCGGGCAAGAAGGGGCGCGTGTTCGGCGGACGAATTCACCCAGCCGCCACCGAGCGCGCGGAGGAGGCTGGCGGCGGCGACGAGGCGCTGGCCTCGGAGGCGGGCCCGGGCGCGCTCGGCATCGAGGGCGGTGCGTTGGGCGTCGACGCCCTCGAGGTAGCTCACGGCGCCGGA
>CBIHRE010000111.1:0-11780 GCA_966212385.1 uncultured Akkermansia sp.
GCGGGTGATGTAGGCGGCGCCGTTCCACTCGCGGAGGACGACGACGAGGTGCGAGCCGGCGGCGGGTTTGGTGGCGCGGAGGTGGAGCGCGCCGGGTTGCCAGGTGTCGCCGGCGGCGAGGCTTCCGAGGATGGCGCCGGCCACGGGCTGGCCGAGCGCGGAGCCGCCCGCGTAGGCGCGGTCGGAGGCCCAGACCTCGACGGAGAGCGTGCCGGAGAGGTTGCCGGCGGCGCGGGGGTTGGACACGCGGTCGAGGTCGAGGACGAGCTCGGTGTCGCTCTCGAACCAGAGGCCGACGGGGCCGCAGAGGCGGGGCTGGGCGAAGCTCTGCGGGCGGGCGTAGGGGGCGTGGTCGTGGATCGTCTCGGCGCCGGAAGCATCGCGGGAGGCGAGGACGAGGGAGAGGGTGTGGAAGCCGCGGCCGGAGGGTGGCGTGGCGGGCGCGTAGACCTCGAAGTTTTCGGTGGCGTCGGTGAGCTCGGAGAGCGGTGGGAGGGCGGCCTCGGCGATCAGGTGGGCGGAGCCGGAGGCGAGGTCGCCGGCGACGAGGCGCAGGCGCCAGGAGCGGCCGGCGTCGGCGGCGGGCGAGGCGAGGAAGGCGGCGTTGAGAACCACCACGTCACCGTCGAAACGGTAACCGGGGGAGGCGCCCAGGCGGGCGAGGGTTTGGGGGGCGGACTGGGTTTTCATGGATGAAAGAACGGGGGGTGGAAAAGGAGCGACAGAGCGACAGAGGACAGAGCGACAGGAAGCCGAAGACGGAGCGACGGAGGGCGGAGAGGCGACGCCTCAGGGCGGTCGTTCTGTAGCTCTGTCGTTCTGTCCGTCTGGTTCAGCGTAGCACCTTCGCGGGGTCGCGGAGGTCGAGCGTGTGCGGGAGCTCGGGCGCGATTTCGAGGGGGGCGGGCGGGAGCGTGTGGCCGGGGGTGTGGCCGCGGGGGAAGAAGCGGGCGAGGCGGCGCGATTCGGCTTCGTAGGCGTTGACCGGGAAGCTGACGTAGTTGCGGCCGCCGGGGTGGGCGACGTGGTAGACGCAGCCGCCGAGGGAGCGCTTGTTCCAGGTGTCGACGAGGTCGAAGACGAGCGGCGAATCGACGCCGATGGTCGGGTGGAGGCAGGCGGGCGGTTGCCAGGCGCGGTAGCGAACGGCGGCGACGAACTCGCCGTTGACGCCGGTGGGCTGGAGCGGGACGCGGCGGCCGTTGCAGGTGAGAACGTAGCGCTCGGGCACGAAACCGGTTAGGCTGACTTGGAGGCGCTCCACGGAGCTGTCGACGAAGCGCACGGTGCCGCCGGCGGCGCCTTCCTCGCCCATGACGTGCCAGGGCTCGAGGGCGTGGCGGATTTCGAGGGTCATGCCGCGGTAGGCGACGTGGCCCATGAGCGGGAAGCGGAACTCGAAGTGCGGCGCGAACCACTCCGCCTCGAAGGCGAAGCCGGCGGCGCGGAGCTCGTCGATGACGTCGGCGAAATCCTGGCGCACGTAGTGCGGCATCAGGAAGCGGTCGTGGAGGTCGGTGCCCCAGCGGGCGAGGCGCGGCGGCGAGTAGGGCTGTTCCCAGAAGCGGACGATGAGGGCGCGGAGCAGGAGCTGTTGCGCGAGGCTCATGCGGGCGTGGGGCGGCATCTCGAAGGCGCGCAACTCGAGGAGGCCGAGGCGGCCGGTGGAGGAGTCGGGCGAGTAGAGCTTGTCGATGCAGAACTCGGCGCGGTGGGTGTTGCCCGAGACGTCGATGAGGAGGTTGCGGAAGATGCGGTCCACGAGCCAGGGCGGCACGGGCGCGCCGCCGGCGGTGAGGCGGTCGAGTTCGCGAAAGGCGATCTCGAGCTCGTAGAGCGAATCGTTGCGCGCCTCGTCGACGCGCGGAGCCTGCGAGGTCGGGCCGATAAAGAGGCCGGAGAAGAGGTAGCTGAGCGAGGGGTGGTTGTGCCAGTAGGCGACGAGGCTCTTGAGGAGCTGCGGACGGCGGAGGAAGGGGCTGTCGGAGGGGCGGGCGCCGCCGACCACGATGTGGTTGCCGCCGCCGGTGCCGGTGTGGCGTCCGTCGACCATGAACTTCTCGGTGCCGAGGCGGCAGAGGCGGGCCTCGGCGTAGAGCGTCTCGGTTTTTTCGACGAGTTCGTCCCACGTGGAGGACGGGTGGATGTTCACCTCGATGACGCCGGGGTCGGGGGTGACCTTGATGTTGTTGAGGCGCGGGTCGTGGGGCGGGAGGTAGCCCTCGATGACGACGGGCAGGTTCAGCTCGGCGGAGGTGGCCTCGATGGCGGCGAGGAGATCGAGGTAGTCCTCGGTGCTCGTGACCGGCGGCATGAAGACGAAGAGGTGGCCTTCGCGGGCCTCGACGCAGAGGGCGGTGCGCACGATCCACGGGGCGGATTGCTGCGCGCCGGGGCGGGTGTCGGCGGCGGGCAAGGTGCGCGGGCGCGGCTGGAGATGGGCGGGGATGTCGGGATCGCCGGGGCGGCCCTGGCCGGCGCCACCGACGAAGGGCCAGCCGCGCAGGTCGAAGGGCGTGGTGCGCGGATCAGTCGCGGCGCTGCCGGGCGCGGAGCCGAAGGCGGAGGGGCCGGCGGCTTGGAAATACTGGCGAGCGAGGGCGTCGCGGTCGGGGAGCGGCGGGAGGTCGAGGGTGGGATCGGGCGTGATGCCGAAGCGGTAGTCGATGGGCGCAGTCCAGGGCTGCGAGTCGAGCGGGAGACGGTAGCCCATCGGCGAGTCGCCGGGGATGAGGAACAGCGTCTCGGGGCGGAGGAACCAGGGGCCGGAGTTCCATCCGAGGCGGTCGCCGCGGATGACGCGCTCGAGGGGGACCGCGTAGCCGATGATCTTGTCGAGGCCCTGCTCGAAGATCTTGGAGAGGCGGGCGCGCTCCTCGGGATCGGAGAGGCGGTTCTTGAGCGGGTCGACGTTGGAGGGGAGGCGACGCTCCTTCCACATGTAGTAGAACGCGTCCTCGTAGCCGGGCATGATCCAGCGGTCTTCGATGCCGAGGTGTTTCGCGAGGGTGAGGGCGAAGCGTTGCGCGTCGGCGGGCGTGCGGCCGGGGGGCGTGTCGAAGTTGTCGAGGAGGGCGGGGTTTTGCCAGATGGGCTGGCCGTCGCGGCGCCAGAGGCAGGTGAGGGCCCAGCGCGGGAGGGATTCGCCGGGATACCATTTGCCTTGGCCGTAGTGGATGAAGCCGCCCTTGCCGTAGTGTTTCCAGAGGCGCTTGATGAGCTGGTCGGCGAGTTTGCGCTTGGTGGGGCCGACGGCGGCGGTGTTCCACTCGGGGCCGTCCATGTCGTCGATGGAGATGAAGGTGGGCTCGCCGCCCATGGTGAGGCGGACGTCGCCGGCCTGGAGGCGCGCGTCGATCTTGCGGCCGAGGGCGTTGATGGCGTCCCACTGGGCGTCGGTGTAGGGGAGCGTGACGCGCGGCGATTCGTAGACGCGGCGGACCTCCATCGCGAAGTCGAACTCGACCTCGCTCTTCTCCACGCCGCCCGAGATGGGCGCGGCTCCGGAGGGCTCGGGGGTGCAGGCGAGCGGGATGTGGCCCTCGCCGGCGAGGAGGCCGGAGGTGGGGTCGAAGCCGATCCAGCCGGCGCCGGGGAGGAAGACCTCGGTCCAGGCGTGGAGGTCGGTGAAGTCGGTCTCGGCGCCGGAGGGGCCGTCGAGGGATTTCTGGTCGGGGCGAAGTTGTATCAAATAGCCTGATACGAATCGGGCGGCGAGGCCGAGGTGGCGGAGGACCTGGACGAGGAGGAGGGCGGAGTCGCGGCAGGAGCCGGAGGCTTTGGCGAGGGTTTCCTCGGGCGTCTGCACGCCGGGCTCGAGGCGGATGAGGTATTTGATCTCGCGCTGGAGGCGCTGGTTGAGGTCGACGAGAAAATCGATGGTCGCGCGGGGCTTGGAGACGTCGACGGATTTGACGAAGGCGGCGAGGAGCGGGCAGGCGGCGAGGTCGTCCTTGCGGAGGAAGGGAGCGAGTTCCTGGGCGGTCGCGGGCTCGTAGGCGAAGGGGATGTGGGTCGCGGAGGGCTCGAGGAAGAAGTCGAAGGGGTTGTAGACCGCCATCTCGGCGACGAGGTCGACCTCGACGGAGAAGACCTTGGTCTTTTCGGGGAAGACGAGGCGGGCCTGGTAGTTGCCGTGGGGGTCCTGTTGCCAGTTGATGAAGTGCGGCTCGGGCTGGACGCGCAGCGAGTAGGAGACGATGGGCGTGCGGCAATGCGGCGCGGGGCGCAGGCGCACGACTTGCGGGCCGAGGCCGACGAGGCGGTCGTAGCGGTAGGACGTCTTGTGATGGAGGGCGGCGTGGATGGCCATGGCGTGGCGGAGGGCGGAAAAATGGGCGGAAGGGATGCGAAGAACGGGCGCGGGAGGCGCCTTACGACGGAGACCGGGCGCGTATGAGCAAACGCCAAGCCAAGATGTGAATCGAATTCATGGCCGCGAAGTTACTCGCTGGTGCCAGCGGTAACGAATGGGAAACATGGAGGGCTGTGCGACGCGGGTTGCGTAACCTATTGGGTTACGCAATGGCTGGTGGATGCGAAATTCCCGGCTCACGACTATTTCCCGCTGGATCGGTTTATCGGCTTGTTTGTTGGCGGCGGAGGTTTGCGCGGCGCCGGAGGCCGGCAGTGCCGGATGGGGGCGCCGGGAGGGGATGGCCGGTGACGTGCGCGTGATCGCGGCGGATCTTGGCGCGGTGCGCGGGCCGACGAGTCGGATGTATAACTTTTGCGTGGGCGCGGGGCGGGCCAACGAAGGGCTGCGCGCAGACTGGCAGCGCCAGTTGCGCCGTGCGCGCGAGGAGTGCGGTTTCCGCTACATCCGGTTTCACGGGCTGTTTTGCGACGACATGGGCGTCTATCGTGAAGACCGCGAGGGGCGGCCGGTCTACAACTGGCAGTATGTGGACGAGCTGTTCGATTTTCTGACGGGCATCGGTATGAAGCCCTTCGTCGAGCTCGGCTTCATGCCCAACGCGCTCGCGAGCGGCGGGCGCACGATTTTCTGGTGGCGGGGCAATGTCACGCCGCCGCGCGACTACGCGAAGTGGGAGGCGCTCGTCGCCGCCTTTGCGCGACACGTGACGGAGCGCTACGGCGCGGAGGAGGTGCGCTCCTGGTATTTCGAGGTGTGGAACGAGCCCAACCTGACCGGCTTTTGGATCGGCGACACGGGCGGAAAGAGCGAGGCGGACTTCGCGCCGGTCGCGCGTGCGGAGTATTTCAAGCTCTACGCCGCTTCGGCGCGCGCGGTGAAATCGGTCGATCCGCTCTACCGTGTCGGCGGGCCTGCGACGGCGGGCGAGGGTTGGATCGACGAGACGCTCGCGCATTGCGCGGAGCAGAAGCTGCCGCTCGATTTCGTGAGCACGCACAGCTATGCGACGATGAGCGGCTACCTCGACGAAAATGGCGGCGCGGGCACGGTGCTTTCGCCGGATCGCGACGCGATCACGGGCGGCGTCAAAAAGGTGCGCGCCAAGATCGACGCCTCGGCCTTCTCGAAGGCGGAGCTGCATTACACGGAGTGGAGCAGCTCCTATACGCCTGCGGATCCGATCCACGACAGCTACCATTCGGCGGCCTTCATTCTCGACAAGATGCGGCACATCGGAAACGCGGCGCAGTCGATGTCGTATTGGACTTTCACCGACATCTTCGAGGAGGCTGGACCGCGGACGACGCCCTTCCACGGCGGTTTCGGGCTGCTCAATTATCAGGATCTGCCGAAGCCGTCCTGGTTCGCCTACCGGTTTTTGAACCGGCTCGGTGACACGGAGCTGGTCTGCGCCGATCCCGATGCCTTCGTGTGTCGCGACGCGACCGGCGGGGTGCAGGCGCTGTTTTGGGATTTCACGATCACGCATCCCGGGCCGTCGGTGATCAACCAGGAGTTCTACGCGCGCGACCAGCCGGCGAAGCCGAAAGGCCATGCTGAGTTGCGGCTGACGGGGCTACGGGCGGGCGCGTATCGGCTCGTGGCTCGGCGCGTGGGTTATCGGGCAAACGACGTGCAATCTGCGTGGCGCGACCTCGGTTCGCCCGCGCAGCTAACGCGGACGCAGGTGGAGACCCTGCGTCGGGCGACGGCGGGCGGGCCGGAGATCGACGAGCCGGTGGAAGTCGGGGCGGACGGCGCGCTCACGCGGCGTTTCGAGCTGCGGGAGAACGACGTGTGGTTGGTGGAGCTGACAGTCGAGTTGGTTTCGATTCAAGAGCCGCTGAGAGGTAGGCGGGTGCATTGATCGCGGCGGACGATCAAAACCCGGTCGCCGCTGAAGCCTGCAGAAAGTCCGGCCAGTCCAAGAAGCCCTCGTCCGCGTAGGTGGCGGCGGGATTAGAAGGCAGGTCGGTGGGGCGATGGAGCCGGTGCCAGTCGCGATATTGCTGGCTGGAGCGAAAACCAAGAGTCTGGGCGAACTTGCGTGCGTCTGCGAAGGATCGGAACTTCCGAGCGACGGGGGCGATGTTGCCCGTGCCCAACCAATCGCCCCAACCCTTCCAATCCGCACGATAGACATTGCGAGGGCTGGCGGGAATGTCGGCCGGTTTCGGCGGCCTATCGGGAAACTCGCCGCGCAGATAACGAGGCCAGTTTAGCGAGCCGCCGAGCCGGAGCGTCCGGGCAAACTCGCGAGCCGAGGCGAAATCGCGGTGCTTCGACGTGTGGTCTCGTGCGACGCGTGGCTTGGGATCCGCGACATCGCAGCCTAGCCAATCGCTCCACCCCTTCCAGCCTGTGGCCACATAATAGCGATCCGGTCGGGCCGGAAGGGTGGCTGGAAAGCGGGTTTTGTCAGCGGCGTATGCGCGCCATGCCTGCAGCGAGGCCAAGCCCAGTGATTGGACCTCAGTCCGGGCTGTCTCGAAAGGAGCGTAGGAACGTTTCGCGGCAGAAATTTCTCCGTTTCCGAGCCAGTCTCCCCAGCTCACCCAATCACCTGTTTTAGCATAGGCGGCGGCGGGAGACCTCGGGATATCTTCGGGCAAGGGCGGAAGATCGGACCGCCTGCCAGCGGCGTAGGCTTTCCAGTGCTGCTGGCCTTTCAGCTGAAGCGAATGCGCGAACCCGCGAGCCTTATGGTAGGGCATCCAAGCTACGCCGAGAAAATCATCCCAGCTTACCCAGCCTTTTCGAGCATAGCTCATGTTAGGGCAATATGGGACATCCGGTGGTAGCGTTCCCTTATCGGGAATCTGTCCGTTGCGAAACAAGGCCCACTCTGCCGACGATTTTAGCCTCAGAGCCCGCGCCCATGCGCGGGCTTCAGTATACGGGCGAAATTCTTTGATGCGCGTGGACACGTTTCCCGTCCCGCAGAAAGTCCCCCAGTTAATCCATCCCTGTCCGGCGTAAGCTTTGTCCGGAGTTCTTGGTATATCCGCCGGCCATTCGGCCGCCTTGGACTGAATGCACGCTTTCCATCGAGTTTGCGTGGTGAGCCCGTTTTTTGCGGCGAATGCCACCGCCTCTTCGTAAGGGCGATACGCCAGCTTCGCTAGGTTACTCCAGCATGCCAGCGTCACGTTCCGCGCGAATTGCCGGACATCGATGTCCAGGTTTTCAGTCACCGTCTCGAGGGCGAAATCAGCTAGGTTGGAAACCTCTGGTTGCTGATTCCTGGCCGTCGCCCTGAACCATTCCACGATCCGTTCATCGTGTGCCGCCAACGCGCGCAACACGGCGAGCACGAATTTGAAGCCGGAACTCTCCGCGATGTCCTCGGGCGTGGCGTCGTCGGGGACGACGAGCGGAAGCAGGATGTAGCCGAGTCGTTTGCCTTTTGCGAGACGGAGGGCGCGGCCGGAGGCTTGGACGATATCGACGACGCTGCCTTTCGGATCGGCAAAGAAGACGCAGTCGATGCCGGGCACGTCCACGCCTTCCGTAAGGCAGCGGGCGTTGGTCGCGAGCGAGGGCTCCACGTCCATGAAGGCATCCAGCTCGCGGGCGCGGGCGGCTCCGCCCATATTGCCGCTGACGTGGAATGCGCGCACCGGCGCGAAGTCGGGCACGTGCTCGTTGAGGCGGTTGCAGAGATCGCGGAAGCGCGCGGCGCGGGTGATGCCGCTATGGAATGAGACGGTGTGGCGCACGCCGTATTGGGTGGTGGCGCGGCGCAGGGCAATGAGGCTGGCGAGCGCGAGCGAGGTGACTTCGTCTAGCCCCTTGGGGCCGAGATCGAGCCAACAGTTTTTCTCCACAAGGGCCCGCGTCTCGGATTCGCGCACGCCGATGGTCAGGATCCGGTAGTCACAAAGGATAGGCGGATCGGCGGCGATGGCGGCCTTGAACGTTAGGAGGTCGATAGTTTCGCCGTAGAGGTCGGGGTCGTCCATCGAGACGATGTCTTCGCCGCGGCTGGACGCGAAGCGGCGCTCCGTGGCGGTCATGAAGAGGCGGCGCGGGAGCGGAAGGTTTTCGTCGTGGAGGAGGTGAGCATAGTAGCTGGAAGCGGTGCCGGTGGTCTTGTGGGCCTCGTCGCAGACGCAGAAGTCGAAGGCGGTTTCGGCGGCGCGGGCGGCCTGCGCGAGCACGGGCGAGCTTTGGTAGGTCGTGAGCACGACGAGCAGGCCGGCGCGGGTGTTGGCGGCACGCAGGTGCTTTTCTAGCTCGACGGGATCGGTGTCGCAAGGGAGGCCGAGTTCATGGACGCGTGCGACGAGCTCCTCATGGTCGAGGTCGGAAGCGATCTCGGCGTCGCTACATACGCAGAGCCAGTCGGCGGCGCGGCCATCGGCGAGAGCCTCGGTCCAGGTTGCAAGCGTCTGGCGGACGAGGGCGAGGCTGGGCACGGCGACGAGGACGCGGCGGACGTCGAGAGCTCGGGCGATCCAGTAGGCGGTGAGGCTTTTGCCGGCGCCACAAGGGTGGATTAACTTGCCGCGAGTCTGGCCGGGGGTTGCGAAGTAGGTGGTGGCGCGCGTGACGGCATGTATCTGATGCAGCCGCGGTGGGCGCGGCGCGATGGATCGCGATCGCGTCGCGGTGGGCGCGGAGAGCGACTCGAAAAAAGCGGCGGGTAGGGCGGCCCATATTTCGGCGGTGAGTTCACCGAGATTGGCGAGTCCGGAAAGCGTTTCAGTGATGCGCGCGGTGGTGGTGCAGACGAGGGCGTAGGCGAAGGCACCGGCGCAGACGTGAAATGCGAGCGCGGAGAAGGTGGAGAGTTCGCCGAAGGTGATTGTGCCGGCGGTGTCGGCGCGGTATTTGGCTTGGACGGCCCAAAATTCGCCGGCGTGGGTTTCGGCGACAAGGTCGATGCCCATGTCGTGACCGGGCAGGCGAAGGCGGGTGCGGAGGTCGGCGGAGATCTCGTTGTGGCGCCAGACAGAGGCGAGCTTGGTGCGATAAATGGGATCGGTGCGCAGGTAGTGCGCGACGAGTTCCTCGAAGGCGGCACCTTTCGCCGTGGTGTCGGCGAGCGCGTCCACCGCGGCGACGAAGTCGGACCACGAGCGAGCGGCTGCGACGGTGGCGGGAAGGGCCATCGAGGCAGGGTTTTGCGCCGAGGCATCCGGCGCTGCAAGGGCTTCCTGTTGAGACGCAGGCGAAAAAATCGCCGGCCTTGCTCGAAGGGAGTTTGGCCCGACGGTCACAATTCGGGCGGCTGGATCGTCTTAATGTCGTATGAACACTCCTACCGATCACCCCTTTTCCGATCCTCTGGCCGCCTCGCGCGAGGCGCTGCAAGAGTTTGGCCGGCATTTTGATTACGATGTCGGCTATCTGCTCGAGTTGGCGGGCGCCTCGCCTGAGGCGTTCCGGGCCTTCGAGGCGGCGATGCCGATGTCGCGCGTGCAGAAGGTCGCGCCGGTGGAGGCGCTTCACATCGCGAAAATCGCGGGCATGCGCGCGCAGGATTGCGGGCCTTGCACGGAGCTTTGCCTGAAAATCGCGCGCGAGGCGGGCGTGGCGGAGGCGGTGATCCAAGGCGCCTTGCGTGGGGGCAAAGGGCTCAATGCCGAGCAGCGCGACATCCACGACTATGCGCGGGCGGTGGCCTTGAACGAGGAGATGGACCCGGCGCTGTTGCCGCGGCTGGAGGCGCGCTTGGGCAAGGCGGCGCTGGCGGAAATCGCGGTGAATCTGGTGGGCATGCGGATCTACCCGACCTTGAAGCGCGCGCTTGGGCACGCGAAGAGCTGCGCGTTGTTTCCCTCGCTGCAGTGAATTTTCGGAGTCGGATTTATATCACGGAGCGCACGGAATAGACGGATTGATCGGACATGGGAACGCGCTGGAGCGCGTGACCGTGTCCGGGATGGGCAGGCGCGCCCCTATGGGATGTTCAGGTGCCGAAGAGGCGGTCGCCGAAGTCGCCGAGGCCGGGGAGGATGTATTTTTTCGCGTTGAGCTCGCGGTCGAGGGCGGCGGTGAAAACCGGGACGGCCGGGTGCGCGGCGTGGACGGCGGCCACGCCTTCGGGGGCGGCGACGATCACGACGAGGCGGAGGTCCCCGGCGCCGGCTTCGCGGAGCAGGGTCAGCGCGGTCACGGCGCTGCCGCCGGTGGCGAGCATGGGGTCGACGCAGAGGACGCGTTTGCCGGTGAGCGGGGGGAGCTTGCGGTAATAGCTCCGGGCGACGGCGGTGGCGTGGTCGCGTTCGAGGCCGACGTAGCCGACGCTGACGTCAGGAAAGAGGTCGAGGTAGGGCTGCACCATGCCGAGGCCGGCGCGGAGGATGGGCACGACGACGAGCTGCTCGGCGAGAATTTTGCCCGTGTGGGGCTCGAGGGGCGTGTTGACGGCGTGGGGCTTGGTGGGGAGATCGCGCGTGGCTTCGAGCGCGAGCATGAGGCCGACTTGGTGCGCGAGGGTGCGGAAGGTGGCGGGCTTGGTGGTGTGGTCCCGGAGATGCGTGAGCACGTGGTCGGCGAGGGGGTGGCGGAGGACGGTGAGCATGGTGATTTGTGATTGGTAGTTTGTAATTGGTGATTTGGGCGGGCTGGCGGCGGCTCCGAGACAAATCACCACTCACCAAGGACCAATCGCGCGCGCGGCGGTCAGGCGGCGCGTCAGAGCAGGTCGCGTTGCACTTTGCGTTCGAGGAGGTGCTCGAGCTCCTTGCGGAGTTTTTTGGGGCTGCCGCGGAAGTCGGGCATGAGGGCGAGCCATTGATACACCTCTTCGCGGAGGTGTTTGGGCATGGCGGGCTCGAGGCGGGCGGCCTTGTCGAAGGCGCGGACGACCTGCGCGGCGATTTGTTCGCACATGGTCTGGGCGGTGGCGGAGCTGTGCTGGCCGGCGAAGCGGGTGAGGTCGTCGAGCGCGGCGCGGCGGGCGGCGGCGTAGGCTTTTTTGTAGAGGGCGATGCTGTTGACCGAGACGGAGACGGTGCGCGGGTAAAAGCTCGCCATGAGGTTCCACGGGTCGTGGCCGGGGCCTTGGTCGCCGGCGGAGCGGAAATCGCTGCGGAGGATGACGCAGGGGACGTCGGCGAACTTGGCGAACATGAACTCGACGACGGTGCCGCTATCGAGCTCGGGGCCGTCGAAGTTGAAGAGGGCGAGGTCGCAGGCGAGGAGGGCGCGGATGTCGGCGTCGCGGATGAGCTGGGGGTGCTTGCCGCGCAGCTCGATGTCCTGCGGGAGGCGGCAGAGGTAGCGTCCGTGCGAAGCGGCGTGGATGGCCTCGGCGAGGTAGGCGTTGCCGACGAGATGCTTCGCGGAGAAGAGCTCGCCGGCGAAGTAGACGCTGCGGGCTTTCTTCGGCTTGGCGGCGGGGCGCGGGCGGGGGGAGGTCATCTGGAGCTGGGAGCCGGAGTCGGGTGGGGTT
>CBIHRE010000112.1:0-11741 GCA_966212385.1 uncultured Akkermansia sp.
CAGACACGGGTGGGTTCTCCTTCCGGTCCGGGGGCGGTCCTTCCTCCGCCTTGTCGGCGTCAAAAAAAGAACCGGCCGAAGCCGGTTCTTTGAGGACATGTGTGCGCGCGTGGAAGGTCTGCGTGCGTCACGGATTCATCGATACGCGTGAGGCTTCCTGCTCGCCGACCAGCGAGCGCAGCTCCTCGCGCGAGAGATCGATGCGAAGCGCGTCACCTTCGCGGTGCAGCTGTGTGGCGGGGATCGCCACCAGAGCGTCGCCGGCCCCGAGGGCGCGCGAGGGACGCACGAGGACACGCGCCTCCTTGGTCGCGCCGCCGCTCTGCGCCCACGGTTGCGACAAACCGGACGACGGGGCGCTCGGGGCGGAATCCGGGCTGTTCCGGGCGATGGCGCGCGTGTCGGTTTCGGCGGCCAACTGGGGTGCCACCGAGGTCAGTCCGATGTCTTTGACCTTGCCGATTTCCTGGCCTTCCCGGTCGACGACTTTCGTGCCGATGAGCTCGCTGGCCGTCAGACGGTGCTCCACCTGCTCTTGGCTGAGGCGCTCGATGCCGGCGCCGACCGCGCCGGACTCGGTGAGCGCGGGGGTGGTCGCGGAGGAATGGATGGGCTCGGCCGTTTCGCGTGTCTCCTGACGGGAGCGTAATTCCGTGGATTCGGTCATTCGTGATGTCGGGGGCCCGCTGCGTGTTTCGCTGGGCCGCGGGTCGTAGGCTTCACGTTGGATGGTGTTTTGGGTGCGGGCGTCATCGCCCCACGCCGCCAAGGGCAAAAGGGCGCCGACCGCGATCAACGAGAGGATAGGTTGAGTTTTCATGGTGATGTCGGGCTTGTGGGACGAGGTGCGTCCCGGGCTTGTTTGACGCGAAAGCCGTCCTCGTCGGACGTGCCTCGCAGGTTACGCCTCAATGTAGCTCGCCGAGGCGAGGCTCGCCATGGGGCCGGAGACCCACGCGCTCGCGGGACCCTGTGCCCGAGACTTGGTGGAAATCACTCCTTCAGGGGCCTGCTGCGCCGGCGCGGCTTCGGTTCCTTTTGGTTTCGGGTGGGGCTGGCAAATCGCCGAAGACGAAAAAGCCCATGACGAAGAAAATCGTCATGGGCAAAAGGGTGGGGGAGATGGCTGCCCGATAAGGACTCGAACCTTAACAAGCAGAGTCAGAATCTGCTGTGCTACCATTACACCATCGGGCAGTGGAAAAACGAAAGAGACAGGAGGAGAAATACTTGCTTGTGGAGCGAGGGCTGGAGCCGGCGACTGGATTCGAACCCGCAACCGCCTGTTTACAAAACAGGTGCTCTACCGTTGAGCTACACCGGCGGCAAAAGCCGTCCAAGCTGTCTTCAGAGGTCGGAAAGAACAGGCCTGCTTGTGTTTCAAGCAGGCCGAAAAGTGGTGGTTCCCCAGGGACTCGAACCCTGAACCAATTGATTAAGAGTCAACTGCTCTACCATTGAGCTAGGAAACCAAAAAACGGAGGGACGAAGGGGAAGATTTGGGCCGCCACTGTCAACGCCCTTTTCCGATAAAATTCGCAACTTCGCCCGACAGGGCTGCTTCCTGCAGTTTCAAGCGAGATCGGGCGACGCGCGTCGTCTCGACAGGGGCATCCGGCTCAAGCTTGGTTTGAGTCATGGAGATCCATTTCCTCGGCACCGGCACCTCACACGGCGTCCCCATGCTGGCCTGCGACTGCGCCGTCTGCCGGTCGCCGGATCCGCGGGATCAGCGCATGCGGGCCTCCATCCATGTGGTGATGAACGGGCTTCGTATCCAGGTCGACGCCACGCCGGAGTTTCGCATCCAAGCGCTTCGCGCGCGGTTGAGCGTGATCGACCTGTTTATTCTTACGCATGGCCACGCCGATCATGTCCTCGGGATGGATGATCTTCGGCGTTACTGCGACGGGCGTGCCGACGGCACCTTGCCCGTTTACTGTTCCGCCGAGGGGGAGGAGCGGGTGCGCGCGATTTTCCCCTATGCGTTCGCTCCACGTGGCGAGAAACCCGACGGCTACGCGCGTTTTGATGTCAGGCGTATGCCCGCTCGCCTTGAGCTTCCGGAGGGAGTGATTGAAAGCACCCCGCTTCCTCATGGGCGCATCGAGACCTTGGGATTGGTTTTTACGGAGCGCGGCGGCAGTGGAGCGCGTTTCGCCTACTACACGGATTGCAAGGCCGTGCCCCCGGCCGCGTGCGAATTGGCCCGTGGAGCCGATTTGCTGGTGCTCGACGGGCTGCGTCCCGCGCAACATCCGACGCACATGAGCATCGAGGAAGCGTGTGCGGCGGCTGCGGAAATCGGTGCGAAACAGACTTTTTTAACCCACCTCGCCCACGCGGTTCACCATACTTACGGGGAATCGTTGGCTCCTCGTGTTCAGGGATTTGCCTACGATGGATGGCGAGTCGATCTGTAGGGATTTTTAATCCATAGTGCATAAGTGGGAAAAAGAAGCTTGCGCGCGTTAATCCCACTAGTTTTGTCGGGATTAAGTCACCGCTATGAAGCTTTCCAAGAAAGGCGAATACGCCCTGCGCTCCCTTATCGATCTCGGCATCGCCGCCGAGGTCGGGCGCGAACTCGTGCAGGTGACCGAGCTTTCGGACAAGGAGCTCATTCCCGCCAAGTTTCTTGAGCAGATCATGCAGGAGCTGAAGGCGGCCGGTTTTGTCGTCGCCCAGCGCGGCAAGTTTGGCGGCTATCGGCTCGCTCGCCCCGCCTCCGAGATCACGATCGGCGCCGTCGTCCGTTTCGTCGACGGTCCGCTCGCGCCGATCGGTTGCGTCAGCCATACCGCCTACGAAAAGTGTAGTTGCCCGGACGAGGAGCACTGCGGTCTGCGCATGCTCATGCTCGATGTGCGCAACGCCATCGCCGGCATCCTGGACCGCTACTCCTTGGCCGACGTCGTCGAGGTCACGCTGCGTAAACTTCGGCGCGACTCTCTCCCGCTTCCTTTCGCATCCCCGCGCGGTCCCGCCCGCGGCCAGCCGGTCAAATCCGGCGTCCGCACCCGTCGCGTTTCTCCCCGTGCCTCCGCCGCCTCCGTCCGTCGCCTCGCGCCGGTCGAGGGCCTGCTCTCCGAACTGCTTCCTGATTACACGATCTAAATCGCGCCGTCGTCGGCGCCTTCCCCGCCATGAGCCATTCCCTTTCCACCGCCTCCATTTCCTCTCCGGCCTCCGCCGTTCCTCATCTGCCCGACTGGCTCGCCATCGTGCGTGCCAAAGTCGAGGGCCTGCGCTTCGGCGTCGTCCAAATCGTCGTCCATGACGGCAAGGTGACGCAGATCGAGCGCACCGAGAAAACCCGCCTCTCGGGCGGTTCGGGCCGCGACGAATAAACCCGCGCCCGCCGCCCTTTTTCCCTTTTCGCCCACCGCCGCCTGGCGGAGGCGATTTCCGCCTCAACCATCCTCGTCCGCGACCCGTCCACGGGAGTCATCGAGATCCGCTACCAAGCAACAAATCCCGACCATGACGTCCTCTCGCTCCCTTCGCGCCACGGCCTACGCCGCCGCGCTCACCGCCATCGCTCTCGCGCCTTTCACCGCGCAGGCCCAGACCACGCCCTCCGCCGGCTCCACCGACGATGTCGCGGCCCTCCGCGAACAAATCCGCCTTCTTGACCAGAAGCTCCGCGTCCTCGAGCGCAACCTCGAGCTCAAGGAAGAGACCGCGGTCGCCGAGGCCAAGAAGCAGCCCAAGCTCACGCTCTCCGACGGGCGCATCGAGTTCGCTTCCGCCGACGGCGCCAACTCCATCCGCCTCCGCGGCCTCGTCCAGGCCGACGGGCGTTTCTACATCGACGACACCAACGCCACCGGCACCAACGACAGCTTCCTCCTCCGCCGCGCGCGCATCGGTCTCGAAGGCAAGTTCGCCGAGCGCTTCCAATACGTCGTCCAATCCGAGTTCGGCACCGGTTCCGCCGTCCAGATCCTCGACGCGAACGTCTTCGCCTCGGTCATTCCCGAGTTCGGCGTCCGCTTCGGCAAGTTCAAGACGCCCATCGGCCTCGAGCAGCTCCAGTCCGACCCCGTCGCGTTCTTCAACGAGCGCTCCGTCGCCACCGGCCTGACCCCCAACCGCGACGTCGGCGTGCAGGCCGAAGGCGCCTTCTTCAAGGGCGGCCTCTCCTATCAGCTCGGCGTCTTCAACGGCGTGCCCGACGGCGGCAACACCACCCAGGCCACCACCGACTTCGACAGCGACAAGTCCGTCGCCGCCCGCCTCTTCGCGACCCCTTGGGTCAACGACAAGGACTCCGCGCTCAAGGGCCTCGGCTTCGGCATCGCCGCCGGCCAGGGCAACTACGACACCACCAGCGGGCGCGCCGGCCAGTATCGCACCGACGGCCAGCAGACCTTCTTCACCTACGAGACCAGCGTCCTCGCCGACGGCAAAGGCACCACGATCTCGCCGCAGGCCTATTACTACTACGGCCCCTTCGGCGTCCTCGCCGAATACGTCAGCTCGACGATCGACGTTCGTCGCAACGCCTCGCAGCCCGTGCGCGAGATCGAAAACACCGGCTGGAACGTTTCCGCCGGCTACGTCCTCACCGGCGAGGAAGCCTCCTACAAGGGCGTGACCCCCAAGACCGTCTTCAATCCCTCCGCCGGCACCTGGGGCGCCTTCGAGATCGTCGCCCGCGTCGCCCAGCTCGACATCGACGACGAGGTCTTCACCGGCACCTCCTCCACCCGCCTCGCCAACCGCAACACCAGCGCCTCCGAGATCACCACCTACGGCATCGGCCTCAACTGGTATCCCGCGAAGGCCGTTCGCGTCGGCCTGAACTACTTCCACAATGAGTTCGAGCTCGACGGCAACGCCTCGCCCGCCACCGGCGCCGTCATCGACGGCGACGAGCAGACCATCATCGGACGCGTCCAAGTCTCCTTCTGACCCCACCGAAACCCACGAACCGAAAGGTATTCGTCATGAAACTACATCTGATCTCCGCCATCGCGGCCGCGCTCGCCCTCGCCGGCGCCGCCTCCGCCAAGACCGTCGAGCTCCTAAACGTCTCCTACGACCCCACCCGCGAGCTCTACGTCGAATACAACGCCGCTTTCGCCAAGCACTGGAAGGCCAAGACCGGCGACGACGTCGCCATCAAGCAATCTCACGGCGGCTCCGGCAAACAGGCCCGCTCCGTGATCGACGGCCTTCAGGCCGACGTCGTCACCCTCGCCCTCGCCGGCGACATCGACGCCATCGTGAAGAACGGCCGCTCCGTCCCCGCCGACTGGCAGACCCGTCTCCCGCACAATTCGTCGCCCTACACCTCGACCATCGTGTTCCTCGTCCGCAAGGGCAACCCCCGCGCGATCAAGGACTGGGATGATCTCGTGAAGTCCGGCGTCTCCGTCATCACGCCCAACCCAAAGACCTCCGGCGGCGCCCGCTGGAACTACCTCGCCGCTTGGGAATACGCCAAGCGCAAGCAGGGCGGCTCCGACGAGACCGCGAAGGCCTTCGTCGAAAAACTCTTCAAGAACGTGCCCGTCCTCGACAGCGGCGCCCGCGGCTCCACCACCACCTTCGTGCAACGCGGCATCGGCGACGTGCTCCTCGCCTGGGAAAACGAGGCCTATCTCGCCCTGAAGGAGTTCGGCTCCGACAAGTTCGAGATCGTCACTCCCTCTCTCAGCATCCTTGCCGAGCCGCCCGTGGCGGTCGTTGACAAGGTCGCGAAGAAGAAGGGCACCACCGAAGTCGCCAAGGCCTACCTCGAGTGGCTCTACTCCGACGAAGGCCAGGACATCGCCGGCAAGAACTTCTACCGCCCGACCTCCGAGAAAATCGCGGCAAAATACGCCTCGCAGTTCGCCCCGGTGAAACTCTTCACCATCGACGAGGCCTTCGGCGGCTGGACCAAGGCCCAGAAGGACCACTTCGACGACGGCGGCAGCTTCGACCAGATCTACCTGAAGAAGTAGCCCGGTGGAACGCGTTGACCTCAGCGCGTTCTCCCCGCTTCGCCACGCTCCCATGACCCAACTCGCCAAAACTCCGACGGCCCGCCCGGCGCGCGATCTTCGCGCGCTGATCGAGCCGCTCGTCGCGCTCGGCGAGTTGGGCTCATCGATTCACACCTCCTTCGCCGGAGCCTTCGATTTCGAGGACAACCCCTTCGTGATTCCTCGCGTCGTGTTCAGCGGTCCGCCCGCCTCGCACGATCCGATCCGGCTGGCCATTTTCGGCGGCCTCCACGGAGACGAGCCCGCCAGCGTGCTGGGCCCGATCGCGTTTCTTGAGCGCCTCGCCGCCGAGCCCGCCCGCGCCACCGGCTACGAACTCGCCGTATACCCGCTGCTCAATCCCGTCGGCTACGCGCGCGATACCCGCGCGAACGGCGCCGGCCTCGACCTCAACCGCCAGTTCTGGCGCGGCTCCACCCAGCCCGAGGTGCGCGCCATCGAGCGCGAACTCGTGCGCACCCGCTTCGACGGAATCATCACCCTCCACGCCGACGACACCGCCGAGGGCATCTACGGCTACACCCGCGGCCACGTTTTAAACGAGGCGCTCCTCGAACCCGCGCTCCGCTCCGCCAGCTATGTCATCCCGCGCGACCGTCGCCCCAAGATCGACGGCTTCCTCGCCCGCGACGGCAAAATCGAGGCCTGCTTTGAAGGCGTGCTCTCCGCGCCCGCCGGCCAGCGCCCCAGGCCCTTCGACCTGATCTTCGAGACGCCCGCGCTCGCCCCGATCGACAAGCAGATCGACGCGATGGTCACCGCCTTGGACACCATCCTCGACGAATACCGGGTCTTTCTCGCCTACGCCCAAAACCTCTGAACCATTTTCCCTCTCCGTCCCTTTTTTCCGGCTCCCTGCTCCTCGCTTCACGCTCCCAGCTCCAATGTCTCGCGCCCACCGCTCCGTCATACCCGGCTTCGGATTGTCGCTCGGTCTCACGCTCACCTACCTGAGCCTGATCGTGCTGCTGCCGCTTTCGGCCGCGTTTATCCGGACCGCCGGGATGTCTTGGACCGATTTCTGGGAGGCTGTCGCTTCCCCGCGCGTGGTGGCTTCCTACCGGATCAGCTTTTTCGCCTCCTTTGCCGCCGCCTTGGTCAACTGCTTCTTCGGCCTGATCGTCGCCTGGGTGCTCGTGCGCTATCCTTTTCCCGGCCGTCGCGTCGTCGACGCCCTCGTCGACCTGCCCTTCGCGCTCCCCACCGCCGTCGCCGGCATCGCGCTCACCGCGCTCTACGCTCCGCCTTCGGAGACGTCTCCCGGCGGCTGGCTCGGCGCTCCGCTCTCGCATCTCGGCATCAAGGTCGCCTTCACCGAGCTCGGCGTCTTCGTCGCGCTGACCTTCATCGGCTTGCCCTTCGTCGTTCGCACGCTTCAGCCGATCATCGAGGAGCTCGAGCCCGAGTTTGAAGAAGCGTCCGCCTCGCTCGGCGCCAACCGCTGGCAGACGATCCGCCGCGTCATTTTCCCGCAGGTTCTCCCCGCGCTCCTCACCGGTTTCGCCATGGCCTTCGCCCGCGCCCTCGGCGAATACGGTTCGGTCGTCTTCATCTCGGGCAACATGCCTATGCGCACCGAGATTTCGCCGCTGCTCATCATCACCAAGCTCGAGCAATACGACTATCGCGGCGCCACCGCCATCGCGGTGGTGATGCTGGTGTCCTCCTTCTCGCTGCTGCTCGTCATCAACCTGCTCCAAAAGTGGAGCCGCCGTCACCACGCCGTCTGAGGCCTCAACCGATTTAGCAACCGCATGGCCTCCGCCGTCTCCTCTCTCAACCGCTCCGCCGGCCACGCCCACCGGCCGCTCGCCACCCGCGACGCCGCCTGGGTGCGCTACACGCTCACCGCGGTCGCTCTCGGTTTCCTCGCGCTTTTCCTCGCGCTGCCGCTCGTCGCCGTCTTCACCGAAGCCCTGCGCCGCGGCTTGGGCGCCTACTTCGCCGCGCTCGGCGATTCCGACGCCCTGCACGCGCTCAAGCTCACCCTCACCACCGCCGCCATCGCCGTTCCCGCAAACCTCGTCTTCGGCATCGCCGCCGCCTGGTGCATCGCGAAGTTCAAGTTCCCCGGAAAGAGCCTGCTCATCACGCTCATCGACCTGCCCTTTGCCGTCTCGCCCGTCATCTCCGGCCTCATCTACGTCCTGCTCTTCGGCGCGCAGGGCTGGTATGGCCACTACCTCGACGCCGAGCACCCGTGGTTCCCCGCGCTCCAGGCCTGGCTCATCGAGCAGGATTTCAAGATCATCTTCGCCGTTCCCGGCATCGTGCTCGCCACGATCTTCGTCACCTTCCCCTTCGTCGCCCGCGAACTCATCCCGCTCATGCAACAGCAGGGCAACGACGAGGAATACGCCGCCATCACCCTCGGCGCCTCCGGCTGGAAAACCTTCTGGAAGGTCACGCTCCCCAACATCAAGTGGGGCCTCTTCTACGGCGTCATCCTCTGCAACGCCCGCGCCATGGGCGAATTCGGCGCCGTCTCCGTCGTCTCCGGCCACATCCGCGGCGAGACCAACACCCTCCCGCTGCACGTCGAGATCCTCTACAACGAATACAACTTCGTCGGCGCCTTCGCCGCCGCCTCGCTCCTCGCGCTCCTCGCCCTCGTCACCCTCGTCCTCAAGTCCGTCGTCGAGTGGGCCCACGCCCGCCGCACGACCTGATCGCCCGGCTCCTTGCCCCTGGCTCCTAGCTCCCTGCTCCAATGTCGATCATCGCCCGCAACATCACCAAGACCTTCGGCGCCTACACCGCCCTCGCCGACGTCTCCCTTGAGGTGCCCACCGGCCAGCTCGTCGCGCTCCTCGGCCCCTCCGGCTCGGGCAAGACCACGCTGCTCCGCATCATCGCCGGCCTCGAGTTCGCGGACGCCGGCTCCGGCCGCATCGACTTCCACGGGCAGGACGTCACCGATGTCGCGGCCGGCAAACGCGGCGTGGGCTTCGTCTTCCAACACTACGCGCTCTTCCGCCACATGACCGTCGCGGAAAACATCGCCTTCGGCCTCACCGTGAAGCCCCGCAAGGAGCGCCCCTCCAAGGCGCAGATCGACGCCCGCGTGAAGGAGCTCCTCAAGCTCATCCAGCTCGACGACCTCGGCGGCCGCTATCCCGCCCAGCTTTCCGGCGGCCAGCGCCAGCGTGTCGCCCTCGCCCGCGCCCTCGCGGTCAACCCCAAGGTTCTCCTCCTCGACGAACCCTTCGGCGCCCTCGACGCGCGCGTGCGCAAGGACCTCCGCCGCTGGCTCCGCCACTTCCAGCGCGAGATCGGCGTCACCACCATCTTCGTCACCCACGACCAGGAAGAGGCCCTCGAGCTCGCCGACCAGGTCGTCGTCATGAACAACGCCAAGATCGAGCAGGTCGGCACGCCGCAGGAGGTCTACGACCACCCCGCCTCGCCCTTCGTGATCGAGTTTCTCGGCAACGTGAACCGCTTCGCGGGCCTTGGCCATCCGCTGCCCGGCGCCGGCCAGGACGTCCTCTACGTGCGCCCGCACGACGTCGACATCCAGCGCCACTACGAAGGCGAGCACGGCATCCGCGTGAAGGTGCAGCACGTCTTCTCCGCCGGCAATTTCGGCCGCGTCGCCCTCCAGCGCGCCGACAACCACGAGATCATCGACGCCGAGATTTCCCGCGCCCGCCTCGCCGAGCTCGGCCTCGTCGCCGGCGACGAGGCCTGGGTCGTCTTCCGCCACATCCGCCTCTTCCCGGCCGGCGCCTTCACCGAGCGCGACGTCGCCACGGACGACGCCGTCCCCGCCGAAGCCGATCCCGGCCGCGGCATCTGAGGAAAGGCAAGGATGAGGCGCTGAAACCTGAGACCTGAAAGAAAAGTCGCCCAACATTTCGCCTCTCGCTTTTCAGTTCCTTCGTCAGGTTTCAGGTTTCATCCCTCATCCCTTTCTTCTTCGTTCTTTCCTTCAGGTCTCCCGACCTCAGCCCTCCCGTCGGTGGGGTAGCCAAGTGAGAAGGCCCGGCGCCGCAATCGCCGTATGAGTTGGTTTGATTCCAACCCCCACCTCCAATTTCCGCCAGTCCGCCAGAGAAGACCACTTCATGGCTCGAGTATCCGCCTTACGGTTACGCCATCCGGTTCCCCGGAAGCGCCCGTCTCGACCACCAAGCCATGAAATCATCTCTCCGTCTTCTCTCCCTGTCCCTCGCCGTTCTCGGCCTCGCCGCCGCGCCCCTCGCGCGCGCCCAGACCGAGATCCTCAACGCGTCCTACGACGTAGCCCGCGAACTCTTCGTCGCGATCAATCCCGCCTTCGTGGCGCACCAGAAAGCCTCCGGTGGCGAGGCCGTCACCGTGAAGCAGTCGCACGCTGGCTCCTCCCGCCAGGCTCGCTCCATCCTCGAAGGCCTCAAGGCCGACGTCGTCACCTTCAACCAGGTCACCGACGTCCAACTCCTCGCCGACAACAAATTCGTCTCCGCCGACTGGGCTGGAAAGTATCCGACCAACAGCTCGCCCTACTACAGCGTCCACTCGATCCTTGTCCGCAAGGGCAACCCCAAGGGGATCAAGGACTGGTCCGATCTCGCCAAACCCGGCGTCGCCATCGTGCAGGTGAACCCGAAGACCGGCGGCAACGGCCGCTACGCCGTCCTCGCCTACTACGCCGCCGCCCTCCAAGCCAACGGTGGCGACGAAGCCAAGGCCCGCGCCTTCCTCAAAAAAGTCCTCGCGAACGTAGTCGTGTTTGAATCCGGCGGCCGGGCCGCCACCTCGACCTTCTCCGAGCGCGAGATCGGCGACGTCCTTGTCACCTTCGAGGCCGAGACGCTCTCCCTCGCCAAAGACCCGCGCTTCGAGTCCGTCACGCCCGCCGTCAGCATCCTCTCCGAGTTCCCCGTGGCCGTCGTCGACAAGGTCGCGAAAAAGCGCGGCACCGTATCCGCCGCCGACGCCTACCTGAAGTTCCTCTACACGCCCGAGGCGCAGGAGATCATCGCGCAAAACTTCTACCGCCCGCGCGACCCCGCCGTCGCCGCCCGCCACGCCGCCAGCCTCGCCTCCGTGAAGGCGCTCGAAGTCGAATCGACTTTCGGCGGTTGGGAAAAGGTGACCAAGACCTTCTTCGACAACGGCGCCCTCGTCGACACCCTCCTCAAGGAAGTCGCCGCCGAGCGCGTGAACTAACGTCGGTATCTTCGCTCGCGCCGTAGGGGCGCGCCTCGTGCGCGCCCGCGCCGACCCCTTCGCCCACCGCTCATGTCCCGCCCCCGCCGCATTCTGCCCGGCTTCGGTCTGACCCTCGGCTCGACCCTGCTCGTCGCGACGCTCGCCGTCGTGCTCCCGCTCGGCGCGCTCGTGCTCAAGGCCGCCGGGCTCTCGTGGGCGGACTACTGGGGCTACGTCAGCGATTCGCGCGCGCTCGCCACCTACCGCGTCACGCTCTACGCCGCCGCCGTGGCGACGCTTCTGAACGTCGTCATCGGCCTCCTCGCCGCCTGGGTCCTCGTGCGCTATGAGTTCCCCGGGCGGCGCCTGCTCGATTCCGCGATCGATCTTCCCTTCGCGTTGCCGACCGCCGTCGCCGGCATCGCCCTCGCCGCGCTCACCGTGCCCACCGGCGCGGTGGGCGCGCTCTTCGCGCCCTTCGGCATCAAGATCGCCTACGCCTTTCCGGGCATCGTGCTCGCGATGGCGTTCACGAGCCTGCCCTTCATCGTGCGCACTGTGCAGCCCGTGCTCGCCGACCTCGAGCCCTCGCTTGAGGAGGCCGCGTCC
>CBIHRE010000113.1:0-11709 GCA_966212385.1 uncultured Akkermansia sp.
ACGCTGCGCGACGGCGCGGTCGCCTTCGCCGGCGATTTCGGACTCGGCGGCTTGCAGACCGTCGACGGGAAATTGGCGCAGGACTTCGTGAAATGGAGCGATTTTTCGATCACCGGAATCAAAGCCACGACGGCGCCGCTCGCCTTTCACGCCGACGAGATCCGTTTTGTGGAGCCGAGCGCCGCGCTTCGCGTCGAGGCCGACGGCACGCTGAGCATCGCGCAGGTGGCGGCCGTCTCGAGCGCGGCCGCTCCGGCCAAACCGGAATCCCCGGCGTCCGCTCCGGCGACGGTTTCCCTTCCGGGCGCCACGGCCGCCAAACCGGCAACCCCGACGCTGCCGCTGGCGGTGTCGGTCGGCACCTTCGCGCTTGATCGCGCCTCGTTCCGCTTTGAGGACCGTTCGGTCAAACCCGCCGCGCATGGCGGCATCAGCGACCTGACGGGAACCGTCACCGGTCTGAGCTCGGAGGCGCTCGGCCGCGCGGATGTCGATATCCGCGGCAAGGTCGACGGCGTCGCGCCGGTGGCGATCGTCGGAAAACTCAACCCGCTCGGTTCGCCGGCCTTTGTCGATCTGAAGGTGGATTTCAAAGGCATCGATCTGCAGCCGGGGGCCGGTCCCTATATCGGCAAGTTCGCCGGACGGGAACTCTCGCGCGGCAACCTCAACGTCGCGATCACGGCCAAGCTCAACGACCGGAAGATCGACACCGACAACCTGATCGTGCTCGACCAGTTTTTCCTCGGCGCCAAGACCGACAGTCCGGAGGCGACGAAGCTTCCGGTCGGACTCGCGCTCGCGCTGCTGCGCGACGTGAACGGCAAGATTTCGCTCCCCGTGCCGGTGAAGGGCAGCCTGGATGATCCGCAGTTCAAGATCGGCCGGGTGGTGGTGCAGGTGGTCGTGAACATTCTCACCAAGGCGGCGACCTCGCCTTTCTCGCTTCTCGGCGCGGCCTTCGGTGGCGGTGGCGATGAGCTGGGTTGGCAGGACTTTGCCGCGGGAGTCGCCACGATCGACGCGGCGGGCGTGAAGAAACTCGAAACCGTGGCGAAGGCGCTCAACGGCCGTCCGGCCCTCAGCCTCGACATCGTCGGTTCCTACGATCCGGTCGCGGATCTCGACGCGCAGCGTCGGGCCAAGCTGGAGCAGCAGGTGCGCGCGGCGGCTTGGGAAGCCCGTCGCCAGGTCGATCCGAACACGCCGCCTCCTGAGCAGCTCGAGATCACTCCCGATTTGCGGGCGGGCATGCTGGCCAAGCTTTATGCCGAGGCCTTTCCGCCGGCGCCGGGCGAGGCGGCGCCCGTGATGGTGTCGGGGGAAAAGACCATCGCGCTTCCTGTCGCGAACGACCCTTCGGCCCTCGCACCCTCGACGACTCCGACCCCGGAGCGCGAGCGTGAGCGTTTACAGGTCGGCCGCCTGCCGAAATTCGGTGGCTCGGCCAAGCTGGTGGCGCCTCGCCAAGGCTCCGCGGCGATGGCGGCCGCGCAGGCCGCGGCGCGCGCCCAGAGCGAGGCTCCCGTGCAGCCGGACGCCGTTCAATCCGCCGGCGCGCCCTCGACCGAGGCCGGCGCGGCCGCCGTGCCGACCATCACGCTTGCGGAGATGGAGTCGAAGCTCGCGGGGCGTATCGAGATTCCTGATGCGGAGTTGCAGGCGCTGGGTGAAACTCGCGCCCAAGCGATCCGGGTCTGGTTGATCGAAACCGGCAAGGTCGCCGGAGAACGTGTTTTCCTCGGACCTGTTGCGGCCAAGGGAACGCGCGCGAACCTGAACCTGAAGTGATCCTAAAGACCGCGGTTGGAACCACGGATTTCACGGATAGGCACGGATAGCCAAGACATCGAAAACTGGAGGCGCTCGCCTGCGGGTGAGCGCTTCCCGCAGCGAGTCTACCTGATCGTTTGCGTCTGCGTTATCTGTGCGGATCCGTGTTAAATCGACCCGGAATTTGGGTCGATACCGTCTGATCGGATTTGGATTTTAGGTGGATGCGCGGGGCCCTCCGCGCGTTTTGGACGGTCTCACGCGGCCGCGTGGTTGCGAAGCGCGATGCGGTGGCGGAGGCGCCGAAGGAGCTGGCGAACGAAAGGCGCGAGGCCGACGAGAATCAGGATCGCCCCGATCTGGCCCGGCAGTCGGGCCGCGGGGATCTGCGGGGGCTCCAACACGACCGAGTCAGGCGCGGCGGTATCGAACCACGCGGGCACGCGCGCGCCGGGGCGGAAACGGTTGGCGTAGGCGTAGGCGGCGTCGCGCGAGAGGTCCGGCTCGAGCGCGATCCGGGAACCGGCGCGTTCGCGCGGGCCGGTGCGGTAGCGGTAGGCGAGGTCGAGAAAGTAGCGCTCGCCCTCGGCGCGGAGCTTGGCGGTGGAGATCTGCGCGGTCGTCTCGATCCATCCGCGGGTGGCCTCGGCGCGTGTGGTCCGCCGCACGCCGACGAGGACGGCGACCATCCCGACAAGAATCAGGCCGAGGCCGATTTTGACGAGGCGAGGCGAAAGGGCGGGGGGCGGCTCGGACGGCCGGGCGGCGGCCGGGCGCGGGAGCTGTCGATAGAGCGTCGCCGGATCGAAGGTGTAGTCGGGACCCGGCTCGGCGGGCACGTAGTCTTCGTGGGGCATGCGGGCACGATGGCCCTCCTGCCCGGCGCCGAGAAGCCGTGATCGAGGCAAAAACCGGTGAAAATCCCGACAGGCGAGGCGGGGTTTTCCCGCTCAATTATCCACGCGAAGCACGTAGACGACGCCTTTTTCGCTGCCGACGGCCAGGAACTTGTCGTCGGGAGACCAAACGAGCTTGGTGGCGGGCGCGGGCATTTTCACCGTGGCGCGAAGGGGTTGGGCGCGTTCGGGGCTCCAGAGTTGGAGCACGCCGTCGCGGCTGGCGGAGGCGAGAAGGCCGTGACGGTTCTGGAAGGCGACCGCGACCAGCGGCGCGTCGTGCGGGAGCATGCCGGGCTCGCGGCCTTCCGGACCGGCGCCGGAACAGTCCCAGACGCAGACATCCTGGCCGCCGGTGGTGGCGAGGCGCGTGCCGGTGAAATCGAAGCTGATCTGGCGCACCTTCGTTTCGTAGCCGCTCATGTGAAACTCCTGGTCCTCCTCGGGTAGCCAGAGGTGAACGCTTGGGTCGGCGTTGCCGGAGACCAGCCAGCGGCCGTCGGGCGGCGACCACGCGAGGGTGGCGATGCCGTTGTCGTAGGCGTATTCGCGTTGGGCGCGGAAGTCGTCGGCGTCCCAGAGGCAGACGCCGCCGAAGTAGGCGGCGGCGAGGGCGCCGCCCTGCGGGTGCCACGCGATCGCGGAGAGCGTCTTTGGCGCGGGTTTGAAGCGATGTGCGATGGAGGCGTCGGGGCGAAGAAACACGAGATCGCGGCCGGCGGTCGCGGCGAGGAGCGGTGCGCCGGGGGCGGATGACGCGGAGCCGGCCGATACGGAGGGACGCCAAGCCAGGTGCTCGACCCAGGCGGAGCCGAGCTCAGCGGTGGCGAGGTGCTGGCCGGCGGCGGCGTCCCAGAGTTTCACGGCGCCGTCCTGACCGCCGGAGGCGAGGAGGGCGGAGCCGGCGGGAGGCGCGAAGGCGAGGCAGTTGGCGCCGTCGGCATGGCCGGGCAGCTCCCGGCGGTTTTCACCGGTGGCGCCGGCGAAGAGATGCAGAGGGCCGGCCTGGGAGGCGGTGGCGAGATGCGCGCCGTCGTGAGACCAGGCGAGGTCGATGACGTAGTCGTCGAGTTGGGCGGCCCAGGTTTTGTTCAACTGCATGGCGGCGCAGCGTGCGAGCGGAGGCGGGGCGGGCAAGCCCTCGCGCGGAAAAGGAGGGCGGCGCGTGCGTCCTTGAAAGCGTGTGGCAAGAGCGCATGGACTAAGGGCGATGAATCTAAGCCTTCAAACCTTGCGCGCGCTGCAATATGCGGAGGGCTATCTGGCGCTGGGCATGAAGCGCGAGGCGGCGGAGGCGCTGGCGGAGATCGCGTCGGGCGAGGAAAACGCGTTGCCGGCGCTGGCGATGCGCGCGGCGGTGTTCCATGAGCTGGCGGATTGGCCGCGTGCGGCGGAGGCCGCGACCCTTTTGTGCGAGCGTTCGCCGGACGACGCGAGGCACTGGATCCAGCGCGCCTACGCGGTGCGGCGGGCGCGCACCATAGCGGAGGCGCGCATTGTCCTGATCGAGGCGATGGAGCGGCACCCCGAGGAGTCGATTATTCGCTTCAACCTCGCCTGCTATGAGGCCCAACTCGGGCGGCTGGACGAGGCGCGGGCATTTTTGGCGCAGGCCTGCCGGCTAAACCCGAATTGCGCGGAGCTGGCAAAGACGGATCCGGATCTGGAGCCCTTGCGGTAGGCGGCGCCTTCGTGAGCCGGCCCGGGGCGGCTGAAGCAATGCCAACGCCGGCGTCGGGCGTTCGGGGAAATCCCATCACCTCGCGCCGGCGATGGCTATGAGGTGGCGAAGTTCGGCGGCGAGTTCGGCGGGGTCGTTCACCGTGGCGGCGACCTCGGCGCGGATCAGCTCGCGGAGCCGCGCGCGCAGGCGGTGGATCGCGACCTTCACGGCGGTTTCCGTCATGCGCAGTTCGCGGGCGATGTCGGCCTGGGAGCGTTCCGCGCCGCCATCGAGCCATGGACGGAGCGCGGAGAACTGCCGCGGTTTGGCCGCGTGCTCGGCCTCCAGCGCGGCGAGCGCGCGGCCGATGATGGTGAAGGCCCACTCGCGGTCGAAGGCGAGCACGTCGGCCGCGGCCGGGTCCGCCACCGGCACGCCGGGCGCGGTGCCGGCTTCGGCGATGAGCGGCACGTGTTCCACGCCGCCGCCACGCTTCTGCGCGGCCGCCGCGTCGCGCGCGTGCGAAAGGAAGTTTTTCAAGGCCCCGAGCAAGTAGCTACGAAACCGGCCGCGCTCCGGCTCCGGTGTGCCGACGCCGCAGGCGAGCACGCGGGCGAAAAACGCGTGCGCCAGCTCCCGCGCGTCGTCCTCGGCGCGCCCCTCGCGCCGAAGAAACCCCACCACCGGCGCGTAGTAGGCCGCGCACAGGTCGGAGAGCGCGGCCTTCGCCTCCGCGTCCTCGCCTCGGGCGCGCAGCACGAGGGTCCATCGGGTGGGGTGGAAGGCGGAGTCGGCCATTTTTCAGGTTCGGGGTCTGGTGCCCAGGCCGTTCAGCTTCCACTCTCCATCCTCGAAAACCATTCTGAAGGTGAAGCGGCGTTTGCTCCCGTCGTTCGCTTCGACCACCGCTTCGGCGTGCCCGGCCTCCGGCGTGGTCGCGCTCACGAAGGAACATTGGCCGAAGTCGCCGAAGTTCAGACCGTCCCCGTGGGCTTTTAGTTCGGCTTGGAACGACTTGGAGAACCCCTTCTGGAAAACCGTGGTGTTCCGGTTTCGCGCGGCCTCGAGGATTTGTTTCATCGCTTCGCCCACGGCGGCGCTCTTGTGCTCCGGGTCCTTGGTCGAATTGCGAGGGGCCTCGTCCGCCTCCGGCTTTTCCGGTGCTTTATTAAAGGTGACGTTCCAGATGCCCGCCCGCCGGCAGTGGGCGACCACCCGGAGCACGTCTTGGTAAGGGACCGTGTTTTCCGCGCGGATTTCCACGCGTAAAGGCTGCTTCGCCGCCAGCTCCGCAAGCCGGTCACGGAGCTTTTCGGTCGGACAGGGCTTGCCTGCGACAGTCAGCGAACCATCCGCCGCGATGGCCACGATTTCCACGTCCCCGGCGCGCGAGAGGGCCGTTTCCCCGCGCTGGCGGGCCGTGGCCCGATACCGTGAATCGAAGCTGTCGAGCTTCCACTCACCTTCCTCGAAGACGGCGATACTCATGACTGGTCCTGCGGGCTTTGAAACAAACTCGCCATGGATCGTCGCCAAGCCGTCGTCGCGCTTGTCGCGTTCGCTCGAAGTAACCGCAAAGCGCCTGACGTTACGGTCGCCGTTGAAGCTGAGCATGAGGCCCTCCCAGCCGGTGGGGTGAGCTTCGACCAGGAGGGAGAGCTCTTTCGACAGGCCGCGCTTCACGATGTCGAGCCGGCCGAAATAGCGGGCGTCAAAGACCGACATCACCGCCTTCCCCGGTGTGCTAAAATCGGGCGCGGGCATTTCCTCGGGCGCGAGCTTTGGCGGCAGCGGCGGCGCGTCGACGACGCGGGGCGCGCCGGTTTCGGCGACGGGCCAGACAGGTAGGGCGACGAGCAGGCCGTGCAAGGCGACGCCGCCGGCGACCACCCAGACCGCACGGCGTCCGCCGGCGAGGGCGGCAAGCAGCGCGCCGAGGATCGTCAGCGTGGCGAGGGTCGTCACCTGAGATCGATAATGGGGATGCAAACGCCTCAGCAGCTTGGTTTGTCTTTGCCAGTTGGTCGGGGTGCTTGGATCGGACGCCACGAAGGAGGACGACGCCGCTCCTGCCGGGGGCAAAAGATCGAGGTAGCGGAGGAGGCAGTTGTTGGCGTGGGTCGAGGGCGTGCCGTTCAGGTCTCGGTAGGCCGGGGGCTGGCGCGTGACCACCATGACGCTGGCCAGGCCGTCTTTCACCTCCAACAGATAGTCGTCGGCGAAGGGGCCGGCGGCCCGTTTTAACACGGCCAGAAGCCGGGCGTCATCGGGACGGTCCGGAGGCGGGAGTTGGACGGTGGCCTGCTCGGCGAAACAGGCCATCGGCCAGTGGGAATCGAAGCGCTTGGTCAGCACGGCGCAGGAGACCGACGCGGCGGCGGCCAGGACGATGCTCAGGCGCCCGAGGCGACGGCGCCGCTCGGTGGCCGGCCGGAGCGGCCGGGCGAGGAGGAACAGAATGCCCAAGACGAGGCCGAGCGCGCCAAAGACGCCGCCCACTTGGAGCGGGAGTTCACCTTTGGTGTATCGGATATCCTCCTCGGCCAGGAGCACCGCCGCGCTCGCCAGCGCGCCGGAGGCCAGCGGGACGACGGTGAGCGCGAGCAACAACCAACGGCCGACGGGCGGCATCCAGCCGCGCTTCATCTCGTAGAGCGCCCAGAAGAGGCCGAAGAAGCCGACCACCAGGGACGCGGCGCCGAGCGCGAGCGCCAGGCGGCTGCAGAAAAAGCCCGCGCCGCCGAGCGCGGCGCCGCCGAAAAAGAGCACGAGCGACCACAGCACGAGCCGGGGCAGTCGTGCCAGCGGCGATCCGGTCCCGGGCGCGGAGGCGGGCTCCGCGGCGGGGGCGTCGGGAGCCGGCGCCTTCGCGGTCGCGACGCCTTGCACATCGGTCTTTACCTCCGTCGCGCTCTGGTGGCGGAGTTCGCGTTCCTTGGCCAAGGTCCGCAGCACGATGTCGTCGATGCGGGCGTTCACCTCCGCGCGCTGGCTCGGCGGCGGGAAGCGTCCCAGCGGAAGCTCGCCGGTGAGCATCTCGTAGATGACCACGCCGAGGCTGTAGATGTCGGCGCGGTGGTCCACGTCGTGCGGGCGCTCGTGCTGTTCGGGCGCCATGTAGGCGGCGCTGCCGAGGACGCCGCCGGTCATGGTGAGGGTGAAATCGCGCCGGGGGTCGCCGACGATCCGGGCGATGCCGAAGTCGGCAATCTTCACGCCGCCGCGGGCGTCGAGCAGGATGTTCTCGGGCTTGATGTCGCGGTGCCAGATTCCCTCGGCGTGCGCCGCCTGAAGCGCGTCGCAGATGCCGGGCACGATGGCGAGGGCCTGCTCCGGCGTGAAGCGCCCGGCGCGCATGGCCTGGCGCAGGTTGACCCCTTCGACATGCTCCATCAGCAGGTGGAAAAAGCCGCCGCTCTCGCCGTAGTCGTAGATCGCGACGATGTTCGGGTGGTGCAGCTTGGCGAGGGTGCGCGCCTCGCGGGCGAAGCGTTCCTCGAAGCCCGGATCGCGCCGCAGTTCGGGAGCGAGGATTTTCAGGGCGACGACGCGGTCGAGGTTCGGCTGCCGCGCCTTATAGACCGAGCCCATGCCGCCCTGGCCGATGAACCCGAGGATCTCGAGCTTGGGGAAAGCGGCCGCGACCTGTTCGAGCGAAGGGGCGGGGTGGAGAGGCGGCGGCTCCTCCGCATCGCGCAGCACGCAGGTCGGGCAGAGCCCGCCGGGGGCGTCGGCCGGGATCGCTTGGTGGCAGGTGGGACAGGTTTTCGGGTTCACATCGCTTCCTGACGGGGAGGGGCGGCGACGTTACGCGTTTCTTTTCCGGCCGTGCAACAGAGAGGACACGTTGCGCGAAACCGCGGCAGGAGAGCGGGTGCCGCTCCGGGCGCGAGGATCGTGGGTGAGGTTGGACACGGGGCGAAAGCGGGTTTTGGTGGCGGGATGAAACCCAATCTTGGACTGCCCGGAAAATCGCGTGAGGCCGTTTTGGATGTGCTGGGGCGCCTGTTGGGCGACGAGCACGTGCTTTACGTGAAGACCCGCAATTTCCACTGGAACGTGACCGGACCGCATTTCGGGCCGCTGCACGAGCTGTTCGAGAAACAATACGACGCGCTGGCGGAGACGATCGACGAGGTGGCGGAGCGCATCCGCCAGTTGGGCGGGGTGGCTCCGGGATCGATGAAGGAGTTTTTGAAGCTGGCCCGCCTCGACGAGCAGCCGGGCGGCAAGCTGGAGGCGGAAAAGATGATCGCGATCCTGCTTGGCGACCACGAGGCGGTGATCCGAGCCCTCCGCGAGGGCATCGAGATCGCGGGCAAGTCGGGCGACGCCGGCACGAACGATTTTCTCACCGGCCTGCTCGAGGAGCACGAAAAGACCGCGTGGATGCTGCGCGCGCATCTGGAGTGAACGCCGGGGTGAATGCGGACTCGTCGGACGTGATCGCGTGCCGCGCCGCTTGCGGGGCTTGCTGCATCGCGCCGAGCATCACGTCGCCGATTCCCGGGATGCCGCACGGCAAGCCGGCCGGGGTGCCTTGCGTGCAACTGTTGCCCGACATGCGTTGCGCGATTTTCGGGCGGCCCGAGCGGCCGGCGTTTTGCGCGGGTCTGAGGCCGACTCAGGAAATGTGCGGGGCGTCGCGAGAGGAGGCGTTTGATTTTCTTCGGACCCTCGAGCGCATGACCGCGCCGGACCGATCCGCTTGAGGCGTCGGCCTCACCATCCGAGATCCTTGCGGAGCGCGGCGGCGAGCTGGTCGGCCATGAGGGCGTGGGTTTTGGCGCTAGGGTGCCAGTTTGCGCCGATGCCGTTCTCGCGCGACTGCACGCCGAAGTCGATCAGGCGAACCGGCGGGGCGTCGGAGCCAGAGTTGGCGGCGGCGGCGATCTTGCGGAGGCAGTCGAGCGCGATGCCGCGCGGGCGGAATGTGGGCGGGCGGTCTTCGAGCATGGTGCCCAAGGTGCAGTAGATGGCGGCGCGGGGATAATGGACGCGAAGCCGGGCGATGAATTTGACGTAGGCGTCGACCCAGCCCGCGGGATCGGGCGAGGGGCGTCCGTAAAAGTCGTTCGTGCCAAGATTGATCACGACGACGTCGGGCGTCCAAAGGCTGAAGTCCCACGGCGCGGAGCCCTGCTCTCCGGGGAGCGTGGCGTCATAGAGGTCGGCGATGCTGTTGTCGGGCCAGAGTTTTTTGCCGGACCAGGCGATGCAGAAGTAGTCGGCCTGGACGGCGCGGGCGGCGACGGCTCCGTAGGCGAGCCAGGCGTTTTCGGTTTTGGGCGAGAAGGGCTGATCCGGGCTGGCGGCCTCGTTGCCGTAGCCGCAACTGATGGAATCGCCTATCACCTCGATGCGGCGGGCGCGCGCCTCGGTGGGGAGCAGCCGGGCGGAGTCGTCGATCTCAAGACCGAGGAAACGCGTGATGCCGACGAAGGACTCGGTGCATTTCACCAGCTCCACGAGGTGGCGGCCTTCGGGGAGGTCGCGGGCGACGAGGTAGTCGTGTTCGCCCAATTCGAGGGAGAGCGCGGGGCGGGGTTCGCCGTCCACCACGATTTGCCAGCGATTTCTGCCCCCGTCGGCGAGGCGAACGCGGACGGCGCCGCCGCTCACGGTAAACGCGATGGTGCTGGCGGGCCATGCGCAACGCGGAGCCTCCGGTTCGGAGCGATCGAAGCGGCCGACGAACCGGAGCGCGGGGTCGGCTGGCGAGACGCGGGTGGCCGCGCGGAGCGCACCGACGGCGCAAAAAACGACGGTCAGGAGGGCAAGACGGCGGAGGAGGGGAACCGCGAAAGACATGGCGAAGCCTTTTCGCCCGGGATGGGCGGGGAAGGCAAGCCGGGCGGAAAGGCGGCAGGAGGCATGGAAGCCCGGGATTGCGCGGACGGGCGCGGCGTGTTGGCTGCGCGGCTTATGTCGAAGACGGAGCCGGTGGAGTTGAACGCGCGGGAGCTGGGCGGAGCGAGCAAGGCGCCGCTGGTGCTGCTGCATGGCCTGCTGGGCTCTTCGCGCAACTGGCTGACCGCAGGCGGCGGTTTGGCCGAGCGGGCGGAGAGCGAGGGCGGACGCAACGTGTGGGCGCTGGATTTGCGCAACCACGGCAAGTCGCCTTGGAGCGAGACGATGAGCTACGAGGCGATGCTGGCGGACGTGTTGGCCTGGCTCGACACCAAGGGGTGGGGAGCGATCGATCTGATGGGACACAGCATGGGCGGGAAGGTGGCGATGGCGCTGGCGTGCCGTCATCCGGAGCGAGTCCGGCGGCTCGTCGTGGTGGACATCGCGCCCAAAGACTATCTTTCGCACGGCCATCGGGCGGAGTTCGCGGCGATGAACGAGCTGCGTTTGGAGACGCTGAAATCTCGCGGGGAGGCGGAAATGAAAATGGAGGGACGCGTGCCGGACTGGGGCATGAGAAAGTTCCTCACGACGAATCTAGAACGGCTCGACGACGGGGCGTGGACCTGGGCGATCAATCTGCCGGTGTTGACGGCGGCTTTGCCGGAGGTGGAACGGAATCCTCTCGGCGAGGCGGAGCGCTTCGCGGGGGCCACGCTGTTTATCCGCGGCGGGAAGTCGCGCTATGTGAAGGACGAAGACGCGGGGAAGATCGCCTGGCATTTCCCGGCGTCGCGCGTGGAGACGATCGCCGCGGCCGGACATAATCCGCACATGGAGACGCGGGCGGAATTTTGCGCGTGCGTGGGCGGTTTTCTCGCGACGCGTTAGCCGAGACCTTGCAGATGAGCGGGTCGCATTGTGGCGATCTCAACCGAGAAGCAGGGAGGCGGCCCGGTCGTAGAGAGGGAGGCCTACAAGGATGTTGAACGGAAACGTGAGCGCGAGGGAGAGGGTGACGTAGACGCCGGGGTTGGCCTCGGGCAGGGCGACGCGGAGGGCGGCGGGCACGGCGATGTAGCTGGCGCTGGCGCAGAGGACGACGAGGAGCAGGGCGTCTCCGCGGGGCAGCCCGAGGAGGGCGGAGAGGGCCAGCCCGAGACCGGCGTTGAGAAGCGGAGCGAGGAAGGCGAAGGCGAGCGCCGTGGCGCCGACCTTGCGCAAATCGCCCAGCCGGCGCGCGGCGATTATGCCCATGTCCAACAGGAAGAGGGCGAGAAGGCCGGGAAAGAGCGTGTCGATGAACGGCTTCAGCGGGGCGGCGCGCGCGGGGCCGCAGACGAGGCCTATGGCCAGGCTGCCGAGGAGGAGGAAAACGGAGCCGTTGAGCAGGGCGTCGCGGCCAAGATGGCGCCAGTCGATCACGGGTTTGGGCGCGGCGGCGGCGGGGGCGGCGAAGCGCCGGGCCAGCTCGACGCCGGCGATGATGGCGGGCGAGTCCATGAGCGCCATGGCGGCGACCATGTG
>CBIHRE010000114.1:0-11696 GCA_966212385.1 uncultured Akkermansia sp.
CATAGTAATAGGTCGTGCTGGCGGTAAGGCCGGTGTCCGCGTAGCTCGTGCCGGTCACATCCCGGGCGATGACCGTGTAGGGACCGCCGTCGAGGTCGGCTCGCTTGATGACGTAGCTGAGCGCGCCGGGGCTGGCCGTCCAGGTCAGGTTGATCTGGCTGATGGAGGCCGCCGTGGCGACCGGGCCGATGGGAGCGGGAGGTATCGGCTGCGGCGTGGCGGCGACTCCGGGCATCCAGAGCTGACTGTCGCTGCCGTTGTAGGTCGATTGGATGATGTTGGCGCCGTCGGCGGCCGAGCCGCCGGCGACGCCGGCGACCAGGCCGCTGTTGGCGGAGGTGAAGCGGAAGAAGCCGTCGCTGTCGGGGAGGATTGACCAGAGCTGGCTGGTGCCGGCGCTCCACGGTTGGATGGCGAGATTATCGTCGGCGGTGGATGATCCGTGGTTGTCGAGCACCTTGGCGCTGGCGAGGTTGGTCGCGCGATACACCCCATTGCCCTGCCAGGCGAGGGTCCACTTTTGGGTATCGGTGGCGTTCCAGCTCGATTGAACAGCGGCGGTGCCGTCAGCGGTGCCGCCGGAGGCGAGGTCGATGACCTTGCCGCTGCCGCGGTTGGCGAGAACGTAGGTGCCATCGGGGATGGTGCGTCCGGTGTCGTTCCACAGACCGATGTCGCCGAGGTGGAGGAAGGTGCTGTCGCCGTTGTTCGCAGTGACGTTGAACCGATAGTAGCGGTAGGCGGTGGCGTTGGAGAGCTCGTAGGTTTTCATCTCCATCCGGATCGAGAAGGCCTGGCCGCTCTGCGAATCGAGGGTGGTCCAGTTGGCGGCGTCGTTGGAGGCTTGGAACTGCCAGTCCTTGGGGTCGCGCGCGGGAAGATTCACGCTGGAGGCGGAGACGGTGTAGCGCTTGACGACCTGCGCATTGCCCGCGCCGAAGTCATATCGCAGCCAGCCGGTCGTGCCGGAGTGAAACCAGAGCGAGCCGGGGTTCTGGTCGAAGGCGCCGGCGGCATTCGTCGTCGGGGACGAGTTCAGGTCGTCGATGGCCGTGCCGCTGAACGCGAGGTTGACCATCGGCGGAGAAAGGAGAGCGCCGTAGAACTCGGGCGAATCGCCGCTGGTGCCGACGGCGTTTTTCGCCCGAGCGACGTAGTAATAGGTGGTGCCCGGGACCACGTCCGTGTCGACGTAGCTGGTCTTGTCGTTGGTGAAATCGGTGGCGATGAGGGTGTAGCCGGAGCCGGAGGTGGTGGAGCGGAGCAGATCGTAGGCGGTGGCGCCAAAGGAGGTCAGCCAGCGCACGGTGATCGCCTTGCCGGAGCCGGAGGCAAAGAGGGCGGCCGGAGCGGCGGGGGTCGTCACGAGGCCGCCGGTCCCGCCGGTAAAGGCCACGTTGGCGAAAGTGGCGGTGTTGGGCGTGGTCGGCTTGGCGACGAACAGACCGATATAAACGGTGGACGGCAGATTGCCGTAGTAGGAGGAAATTTGCGCCGCCCAACTGACGCCGTCCTGCGAGGTGTAGGAGTTGACCATGTTGCCCCGGCGTTCGATCTTGAGCCAGTAGGGCATGCCGGGCGGAAGGTCTTGCGTCCGTCGCGCCCAGTTGCTCCCACCCCAGGTTTCGGTCCAGCCGGTGGAGCGGGATTCCACCTTGTTGGGCGAGGTCGATGCCAGGATCGCGATCCAGCTGCGTTGCGAGACGGTGTTGATCAGGTTGTCGCGAAGCATCACGCCCGCCTGTTGCTGGGACGAGGTGACCTGGGCGACCAAGGCGCAGTCGCCCGTCATCGCGCGGTAGGCGAATTGGCAGTCGTCGGAGGTATCCGTCCAGACTCCGTTTCCGAGCCCGGTCATCGTCCAGACATTGTCCGCGTAGGAAAGGCTGGCGCCCGCGGTCTGGGTGCCGAGGGTGGTCAGCGTCAATCCGCCGGACGCCACCGACACCGCGGGGAAAATGGCCGGAGCCGGCGTGGCGGTGGTGAAGTCGGCCGTCTTGGCATACATGAAGTTGCCGCCGTCGACGCCTTGCTCCTGCAGCTTTCGGTCGATCCACGGAGTCGGGAGCCCGAAGCGGTTTTTGTAGGCGTTTTGGAGGAGATAAAAAGCGCCGCGATTGGCGATGTAAGGTCCGTCCGCGTTGGCGTAGTAGTTGTAGTCGATGGTGCCAAACGGGACGAAGGGCGTGTCGGACGTATAGGTGTTGCGACAGTAGTATTCGCCACAGGCCAGCAGGCGGTTGTCCAATTCGGAGTAGAGATCGATGCCCTGCTTCCAAGCGACCTCGGCGATAAAGGCGTAGCCGAAGAGGTTGCCGTAGCTGTGGCCCGCGTCGCGGCCGGTCTCGCCCATTTCTCCGGTGGCGAGCGTGTTTCGAAGGCCCGAACTGGGGACGGTGCGGAAATTATTGATGACGTGGTTGAACTTGTCCGTGTCGTCCAAGAAAGCGGCGATCGCGATGCCCGCCTCCATGTTGAGCGAGCCTTTGTTGGCCGGGCCTACGGTGCGGGCGCCTCCATAGCAGGCGGGCCAGTAAACGTTCAGGAAGTATTTTTTGACCGCGGCGGTATCGGCGGCCGTCCATCCGGGCCAAGTGCCGCGCAGGATGCTCGCGCCGCCGCCGTAGACCTGGGCAAAGTCGCCGAGGGAAAGGGACATTTCCTGGCCGCCGAAGCTCGTCTGCGTGTTCGCCCACGAGAGGAGGATGTCGTGCGCTTTCTGGGCGTAGGCGTTGTTGCCGGTGAAATACCACATGCGCGCCAGATTATACACGGCGTTCATGTCGTTCTTCCACGTGGTGAGGTTGACGTCGGGGGTGCGGCTGACGGTCGTGCGCGGGCCCTCCTGAGGCCAACTGAGCTGCGAGGTGCTGGCGCTCGCCAGCGATGCGAAGCCGGACTTCCAAGGCTCCTTGTCGAGATTGGCCTTGATGGTATCGAGCTCCTCGAGGGTCGTCGGAATGCAGGGGTGCGTGAAGGCACGGGCTTGGCCGGCAAGGCCGACAATGGCCGCGAGCAAGCAAAGGCTGCGCGCAAGAAGAGCACGAACAAGGGATGGAATGCGCATGAGCGTGAAATTGAGAGGCGAGGGCAGGGGGTGAAGCGTGTGACGCGGCCAGACGGCGCGCACCGTGGGCGTCGGCGGGCGAGATAGCGGGATAGGGGAAGGGTTGCCTGGCGCCTCTGGTTATCGGCCCAAAGACGCGTTTTTACAGCCAAGCGGGAACGTATCGCCAGGTCGCCCGAGATGGATGCTTACCCATTTAGTTAGCAGGGGCTTGAAGGTCGGCGATCGCCAGGCGGGGGCTCTGAGGCCCGATACCGGCATGGGTGCGAGGATAACAGGTTAAGCGGCTTGGCTGGTTGTGCGGCGGAGACGAGCGGGCACGGTCGCCGGTTTTCTTTCCAGTCATCATGAAACACCCCGTCGCTCTTGCTTTGATCACCGTTGGAACCTTGCTGCCGGCCGCTCTTGGGCGGGCCGCGACGCTCGAGGCTTATTTTGATTTCACTCGATACGGAGAAACGCCTGCGGGTTCCACGATCACGAGCAAAGTGCCGGGCGGCGTTGTCGCGACGGTGCGGACTCCGATCAAGTCTTCCTCCGACGCCGGCCTGGTTCTCGATCCCGGTCAAGACGCCGCGGGGACGGGCGTCGTGTTGCCCGGCGGGACGCTTCAATCCCTCGCCGGCGATTTCACGCTTCAGATCTGGTATCGAACCGGCTCCGAGGTGAGTCCGAATACCCTGTTGTATGGCGGTGCCACTTCGAGCATCGGCGACAACAGCCTTGTGGGCGACGACGCCTTTTTCGTCGGGTATAACAGCATCGGCGGGCGCACGCGTTTCGTGCGTCCGATCACGAGCAACGGTTCCCGCTGGGGCGTGGATATGGCCGCCACGCCGGCCGGAACCGGCACCGCTCCCAACACGCTCTACGATTACGTGGTCGTCTATGACAGCGCCGCCCGACGCGTCACGGCTTACATGGATGGCATTTTGGTGGGCGCGATGGAGGCTCCCAAGTTCTCCGGTTTGCCCTCCCTTACCAGCGGTCTGGCGATCGGAGGGGTGCAGAACTCGGCCTTCACCGAGGATCGCGCCGCCGCGGTGGGCATCGCGTCGTTCCTGATCTATCGAGGCGCGCTCGACGCCGGCCAGGTGGCCAAGATCCATTCCTTCGGCCCGCGCCTCGCGCCGGCGGAATTGCGCGGCGCGGATGTGGCCGTGGCGGCGGCCTCGCCGTCCGCGCCGGAGAGCGTCACGCCCGCCGCCGAAGTCGGGTCGGCCACGGACGATTCTCAAGCGGACGCGCAAGAGCCGCGTCCCGCGCGTCAGGCTCTTCGTCGCCGTTATCGGTAAGCGATAAGCGAGCCGGCGGCGTGACGCCCTTATCGCGTTCTCGTCCAATACGCTCGATCCGCCCCTGAGCGCGAAGTCCAGAGGAAAGCTAACTGTGTAGCTTGGGCGGTCGTTTGATCTGAACGGCCGACACCCCGAGCTTCTCGGGCTGATTCAACCTGTTTTGGGCAAATTTAAGATGAAAACCCCCAGCCTCGTTTCGGCGCTTACAGTCGCCGCGTTGACCCGTTTTGGTGCCGAGGCGCAGGCCGCCGCCCTCGAGAGTTATTTCGATTTCACCAAATACGGTCCGGTCGCGCCCGGGGCGAGCATCGTGAGCAACATGCACGGCGCGACGCCGGCCGTGTTCAAGCCGATGGGCGCGACGTTGAACGAATCGGGGCTCACGATCGACACCGAGCAAAGCGCGGCGAACACGGGCGTGCTGATTCCCGCAACGGCGCTCGCCGGCTACACCGGCGACTTCACGCTGCAGGTCTGGTTCATCACCTCCCTGGAGGTCACGCCAGACACGATGATCTGCGGCGGCACGACTTCGGCATCGGCGGACGACAGCCTGGCGGGCGATCAAGCCCTGTTCCTCGGTTACAATCACAACAGGGGCAAGGCCGAGTTCCTTCGCCCCGTGGTGAACAACGGCGGCCGGTGGGGCGTGACCATGGATGCGGCCCTCGGAACAGGCATGAAGCCCCTTTCCGTGCAGGATTATGTGATCACCTACAACAGCGAGCGCCGGGTGATGACCGCCTACCTGAACGGCCTCTACGTCGGGACGCTGAACACCCCCGGTTTCGGTGGGCTCGCCGCGCTCGCGCGCGGTTTCTCGATCGGAGGCGTCCAGAACTCCGCGTTCCGGAACGACGGCACCGCACCGGTGAACATCCGCTCCTTCCTGATCTACTCGGGCACGCTCAGCTCCGCGCAAATCGCCCGGATCCATGCGGAGGGGCCCTCGGCGAGCTTGGACGCGTTGCGCGCGCTCGACGTTGTCGTGAAGTAAGCGCACTTCGGCGCGGCGAGCCGCGGCGTCCGTGTTTGTGTTTCGCGCGGATGTTTCGCGCGGAATCCCGCGCCGAGACCTATCTGACTGCACGAGCTTTGACCGAGCGTGGGGCCCGCGGATTGTTTTTCGTGCGCTTGCGCATCCGCGTAGATCGCCGCCGAGCCGTGCAACTCTCGCTCCGACCCCGGCGCCTTTCGCGAAGGGCGGCGCTTCCGGCGAGGACGGCGGTATTTGAATTAAAACTACGCGCGTCGTTCCCGGCTCGGGCTAACACGGTAAGCAGGGGGGGCGGTTGCTCGTTGAGCGAGGCGGAAGAAACCTGTCGGCGAATCCCTTTCTCCGTTCCCGCGTCGGCCGTGCGCCGTTCTCGAAACCCCGCGCCCCGTCCTCCTCGCATCGTGTGATGCGTGGCGACCGCGCTTCACGACTCAGCCCATAAAATCCATGCCCCTCGATAATCACGCGCGTCCGCGCCACCGCAGCACGCTGTCGAAAAAAGCCCTCCTCGGGATCACCGCGTCCCTTGCCGCCGCATCCGTGGCCCAAGCCGCCAGCGGTAGCTGGCTCGGCGCCGCCGGCACTGATTGGTCCAATACCTCCAACTGGAGCGCCAGCCCGGTCCCAGGCACGGGCGACACCGCCACCTTCAACGGCGCGGGAGCCGGCAATACCACCATCAATCTAGGCGGCGGCGTGACCGTCGGCTCCGTCGTTTTCGACACCGCCTCGACCGCGGCCTACACGATCGGATCGGGCGGACAGACCCTCACCTTCGGCACGGCTGGCAACGCCATCACGATCAACTCCACCGTGGCGGCCAATCAGCTGTTCAGCGCGAATCTAGCGTTGAGCACGACGGGGAACTACACGTTCACCAACAACAGCACGACCAACGGCCTCACCATCGCGGGCGGCATCAGCGCTTCGACCACCGGCACGAAGGCGCTCACGATAGCCGGCGCGGGCAACACCACTGTCAGCGGTGTCATCGCCGATGGCTCGGGCCAGGTGGCTTTGACCAAGAGCGGCACCGGAACGCTGACCCTCTCCGGAGCGAACACCGCCACGGGCTCCGTCGTCGTCGCGGGAGGCACGCTGGTCCTTTCGAATACCATCGGCACCAACGCGACCAACAACAACTTCAAGGTGGGCTCGGCGGCCAACACGCCCGCGACGCTCAAGATCGTCTCCGGCGCGAATACCATCAACCGCTTCAACCTCTTTATCGGTGACGCCGGCGCGGGGACCGGCGGTGGCGCTGTTTATCAGAGCGGCGGAACGCTGACTCTGACACAGACGGCCAGCACCGACAACCTTCGCATCGGCTCGAACGCGGGCGGCTACGGCTATTACCAATTTTCCGGAGGCACTCTGACCACCAACGAAATGAGTGTTGGCGGCAGCCTGGCCAACACCGTCGGAGTGATGGATATCTCGGGCGGTTCCGTCACCTCGAACGGCTGGATCGTTCTCGGTCGCGGGACCCAGACCAGCTCCGGCGTGCTCAACGTCACCGGAGGCGCGGTGGAGTTCAGCAAGGTCAATGGCGCCGCTGACGCCAATAACTCACGCCTGGGCTTGCAGTGGGGCAACAGCGCCGGCGCGCAGTCGGTGGTCAACATCGCCAACGGCTCCGTCACGGGCGACGACTACATCGACCTCGCGGTCACAAACACCACCGGCACCTTGGGCGAGATCAACCTTCTCGCCGGCGGCCTCTTGCAAGGCTCGCGCGTCACCGCCGCCGCCGCCAATCCCACGGCTCTCCTCAATTTCAACGGCGGAACCCTGCGGGCGAATACCACCAACGCCGGTGCCAATTTCATGACCAGCGGCAATATCGACGCGGTCACCGTCTACAGCGGCGGCGGCACCATCGATAACAACGGGACCAATATCACGGTCGGCAGGGCCCTCGCCGGCGCGACGGGCAATGGCGTGAGCTCCATCGCGGTGACCAATGGCGGTTCGGGCTACATCGGCGCTCCCATGGTCGCGATCACGGGCGGCACGGGCAACCCTGCCACCGGCTACGCCGTGATGGTGGACGACGGCACGGGCAAAGGCACCTTCAAGGTCGGTAGCATCGTCATCACCAATCCCGGCACTTACTCGGTCGCCCCGACCGCTGTGACGCTAAGCGGTGGCGGCGCGGTGACCGCCGCCACGATCGGCGCAATCACGACCGCCGCCAACTCCAGCGCAGGCGGCATGACCTTCGCAGGCTCCGGCACGACCACCATCACCGGCGTCAACACCTACACCGGAAATACCACCGTCAACAGCGGCACCTTGGTGCTCGCGGACAACGCCTCGCTCAAGTTCGTCGTCGGGGCGAATGGAGTGAACAATAAGGTTACCGGCAACGGCACCATCACCATCAACGGCGACTTCGTTTTCGATCTCACCGGTGCCAGCACCACGCTTGGCAATTCCTGGCAGATCGTGGACGTCTCCACGCTCAACGAGACCTTTGGCGCGACCTTCACCATTCCCGACTTTACCGTCAAAGACACCAAGTGGGTTCGTCCGGTCAACGGCGCCTTCTATCAGTTCGATCCCGCGACCGGCGTGCTTAGCGTCATCAACGATCCGGATTTCGTTTATCCTCCGCCCACCATCGCCCCGGTCAGCCAGGGCACCAATTACGCCGTCGGAACCGATATCGTCCTGAACGTTTCCGCCACCGGTTTTGGCAACCTCACTTACGAGTGGTATTATCAGGCGGACGCCGGTGCCACGCCGACCCTCATTGTTGGCGCCACCGGCCCCACGCTCACGGTCTCCAACGCCACCGTCGCCAACGGCGGCATCTACTCGGTAAAAGTGACCGACGACGCCGCTGTCGCGGCTGGTAAGCCGGCGACCTTCACCACGGTTGTCTTCTCGCCCATCACCGTCCAGCCCGCGAACGAGCTGGCCGTCTCCTACTACCGTTTCGAGGATGGCACGAACGGCGCCAATGTTTCGCCCGCGCTCGATTTCGTCGGCGGTGGCAACCTGACCTTGTCCGGCTCCGCCACCTACACGAATGCCGGCCTTCCTTACTCCACGATCCCCGCGACCGGCACCGCCAACACCTTGGGCGCGAATTTCCCCGCCTCCGGTAACAACGGCCTCGTCGCGCCGACCACCGGCGCGCTTGCGGATACCGCATTCTCGAACTTCACGGTCGAGGCCTTCGTGCGCTTCAGCGACGTGGGAGGCACCCAGACCATCGTCGGGCGCGACGATGCGACGACCGGAGTCGGCACCGCCGGTCAAGGCCTCGGCGGCCAGGCGCTCTTCTACCTGTCAAAGGGTGGCACCGGGTTCCGCGTCGAACTGATCACCAAGGACAACCGCAACATCCAGATCAACAGCACGAGCCTGCCCACGGTTGGGACTTGGTATCACGTCGCCGCCGTCGGCAACGCCGGCGCCGGCACCCTGAAGCTTTACGTGAACGGCACCGAGGTTGGTTCCGTCGCCGGCTTCAACGGTCTCTTCGTCCCGACCAGCGGTTCCGACACGCCTTGGACCGTTGGTCGCGGTGACTTCAATTTGGGAGACACGGATTTCTTCCGCGGCGACCTCGACGAGGTGCGCATCACTCGCGCCGCGCTGGCGCCGAGCCAATTCCTCAACTCCGCCGGCGGCGTGGCGGTCATCCCGCCGACCGTGAGCATCTCGCCGACCTACGGCTCGGTTTATCCCAACGCCAACGTGGTATTCACCGCCACCGCCAGTTCCAACAGGAGCGGCGTGCTTAGCTACCAGTGGTATAAGGATGGCGTCGCGCTCGGCGGTGAGACTTCCAACTCGCTGTCCCGTTCCTCCGTCACGCTCGCCACCGGCGGTCTCTATTCCGTTGTCGTCACCGACACCGTGGGCGCTTCGACGACCACCACGACCGCCTCCGCCCGTCTGCGCGTCTTGGATATTCCCGCCACCGGAAGTGCCCGTGCCATCGGCCTGAACTTCGTCGGCGCGGCCACCGGCACCAACAACTGGTCCAAGGAGCTTGGCATCATGTCCTCCGCCCTGTCCGCCGGTATCTATTCGGCGGCCAACTGGAACAACTCCGCCTCCGTCACCGGTGTCGCCGTCCAGACCACCCCGCTCGCGCTGGTGGAGTCGAACGCGTCCGCCGCCGCGGCGGTCACGGCGACTTGGAACTCGGTCGGAGCTTGGTCGGCCCAGGCCAACACCGGGCTCGTGGCCAACAAGACGCCGAACGGACTCCTCTTGCACGGTTACATCGAGTCCCGCCTCGCGACCGGCTCCAGCGTGACCGTATCCAACATCCCCTACGCCAGCTACGACGTCTACGTCCATGTGGCGGGTGGCGCCAATGGCGAGGTGGGCAGCCTCAAGATCAACCGCGAAGGCTCGCCGACCTATTACTACCGCGTGTTCCAGCATGACAGCTACGTCGTCACGCCTACGCCGGACGCCGCCAATCCGTATACCGTTCCCGTTTCGATGGGTGAATCGCTCACCCGGACCGAGGCGCTGAGCGCTCCTCCCGCGACCTTCGTGCGCTTCGCCGGCGTCACCGGCTCCGATCTCACGATCACGGCGGCTGACCAGACCTTGAACAAGAACGCCGGCGGCATCGCGGCGGTGCAGATCGTCGATCGCACGCCCTCGGGCACGGCTTACCCAATCATCGTCTCGAGCGCCCCCGCCTCGAAGATCGTGCGCGGCGGGTCGAACGTGAGCTTCGCCGTCACCGCGGCCTCCCAGAACAGCGGCACGCTGAGCTATCAGTGGCAGAAGGACGGCGTGAACATCTCCGGCCAGACCGGCGCGGCGCTCAACCTGAACAACGTCACCGGAGCTTCGAGCGGCAACTACGGCGTCATCATCACCGATAGCTCCGCCCTGGGCACGATCACGACGACGCGCACCGCCTCGCTCGTGGTGGTGGACGGCACCCGCTCGGTGCTGATCAACGGCGACATCAACGCCGCGGCTTCGCCGACCTACGTGGGCGACGGCATCCTGCGCTCCGACGGCAGCTCGTCCTACCAGAACCTGGAAGCGCAGGCGACGGTGTGGAACGGCGTGCTCGGCGCGGCCGGCGCGGCCACCCGCGCCCTCGCGAAGGAGTCGTCCGGCCTGGGCCTCTCCGGGGTGACCTTCAGCTACTCCGGCGCGGACGGCGTGGAAGACAGCCTGGGCGACGGAGTGACCGGCGGCATCGTCGGCACCGAAGCCGAGGAGCTGGAGCGCGACTACCTCTACGCGAACTACACCAGCACCACGCCCTTCACTGCGACGGTGGGAGGCCTGCAGGCGCTGGCCGGCAAGAAAGTCGTGCTCTACGTCTACGCGATCGGCAAGACCACCAAGACCTTCGGCCAGGCCAGCACGGCGACGGTCAACGACACCGCCTACGTCGCTCTCGCCACGCCGAACAACCACCTCAACAGCCCCGCGGGCAAGACCAGCGTGTTCGGCACCAACTCCAGCTTCGACGCCGGCCGCAACATCGAGCTGAACAACCCCGAGGCCTCGATGGCCAACTTCAGCTGGGTTCCCCTCGAGCAAGGCACCTCCTCCTACGTCGCCTTCACCGGCGTGGTCTCCGCGGCCGGCACCGTGTCGTGGACCCTCAGCCCGGACAACAGCGGCTCCGGCGGAGGCCTCGTGCCCCTGGTCGGCTTCCAGCTGCTGGTGACCGGCGAAGACATCGCGCCCGCCGCGCCCACCGGCCTCTCGGCCACCGCCGGCAACGCCCAGGTGAGCCTCTCCTGGACGGCCTCCAGCGGGGCGACCAGCTACAGCGTGTATCGCTCCACCACCGCCGGGACCGGCTACACCCTGGTCGCCAACGGCCTGAACACGACGAGCTACACCAACACCGGCCTCACCAACGGCACCACCTATTACTATGTGGTGACCGCCTCCAAGAGCAGCCCCGCCGCCGAAAGCGGCTACTCGACCGAGGTCTCGGCCACGCCGGCCAACACCACCACGGCGATCGAGACCTGGCGCCAGACCAACTTCGGCACCACGTCCAACACCGGTAACGCGGCCAACACCGCCGACCCCGACAACGACGGCCAGTCCAACCTGCTCGAATACGCCCTGGGCACCAACCCGAACACGGCCGGCGCGCTGCCGGTGACGGTGGCCCGCTCGGGCAACTTCCTGACCCTGGCCTTCAACCACATCGGCGACACGACCTTGGTCTACAAGATCGAGGCGAGCAACGACCTGGCGAGCTGGACCACGGCGACGACCTACTCGCCCTTCAGCACCGCCGGCAGCACGACCTACACCGACACCGTGTCGCTCGCCGGCCAGCCCCGCCGCTTCCTGCGCCTGGTCGTCACCGCCCCCT
>CBIHRE010000115.1:0-11659 GCA_966212385.1 uncultured Akkermansia sp.
AGTCGCCGTTGTGGGTGTAGCGGATGCGGCCGCTCTCGATGACGGCGGCGCCGTGGGCGGGCGTGCCGACGGCGGAGATGCTCAGAGGGCCGCCGATGTCGACGGTGTCGTTGGCGAGGACGTCGATGGTCTGGTAGAGGCCGCGGTAGGCGGTGGCGGAGTCGGCGGTGGCATGCGGCTGCGGGTCGGCCTCGACGTGGACGGTGACGGTGGCGCTGAAGGTGGCGCCGGACGCGGTGGTGGCGGTGTAGGTGAAGCTGTCGTCGGCGTAGAGGCCGGCGGGCGCGGCGTAGAGGAAGTTGTCGCCGGTGCGGTTGATGGCGACGCCCCGGGCGCTGACGCTGTCGACGGCGACGCTGACAAAGGAGGAGCCGGAGTCGTTGCCGAGGAGGTTGGCGAGGGTGAAGGAGAACTGCTGGCCGGGGGCGCGGGTGAAGCTGTCGTCGATGGCGAAGGGCAGGTCGCCGGTGATGGCGAGCGAACCGCCGTTGAGTTTCTCGAAGAGGTAGGAGGGGACGGTGCTGTTCGCGACCGAGAGGGTGGCGAGGGCGCCGTCGCCGACGACGTGGAGGGCGGGGTTGAAGCCGCCTTCGAGGGTGACGCGGGTGAGCGAGAGGGTGCCGTTGCGCGAGGCGACGATGCCGCCGGAGCCGCCGGGGACGTTGTTGAACTCGAAGGAGCAATCGACGAGCGAGGCGGTGCCGCCGGCGTTGAAGACCGCGGCGCCGCGGCTGGCGGTGAGGCCGCCGAAGATGACGTGATCGGCGGTGAAGGAACCGTAGTTGAGCACGCCGCCACCGAAGGACGGGTTGGCGCCGAAGGCGTAGGCGGCGCCGTTTTGCAGGGCGAGGTTCTTCAGGGTCAGGCTCGCGCCGGGCAGGACGACGAAGTTGCGCACATAGACCGAAGCGGGCTGGGTGAGCGTGAGGGCGAAGTCGGCCGAGGCGGAGGCGTCGATGGTGACCTTGCCCTCGATCTTGAAGGCGGAGGCGAAGCCGACGGAGACGTCGCCCAAGAAGTAGGTCGTGGTGCGAATGTAGGAGTCCGCGCCGGTGTCGATGGTGATGAGCCAGTCGGCGGGGGCGGCGTAGGCCGGGGCGAGGGTGTCGCCGGCGAAGCGGTTCACGGTGGCCAGGGCTTCGCGGAGGGTGCCGGGGCCGGAGTCGGCCGTGCTGGTGACGCCGAGGACGTGGGCCTTGAGGGTGACGTCGACCTGAATGGTGCGGATGTCGTCGGCGGAGTTGGTCAGCGTGTAGGTGAAGGTATCGCTGGTGGCGGAGTCGCCGTTGTGCTCGTAGAGGAGGCGCGAGCCTTCGAGGGTGACGGTGCCGTGGGCGGGCGTGGAGATGTTGGCCGGGGTGACGCCTGTCCAATCCCCGTCGGCGGAGGCGGGGATGTCGGTGAACTCGTAGAGGCCGCGGTAGACGGTGGTGGCGACGTGCTCGGTCGCGATGGGCGCGACGGTGACGGAGACGGTGGCCGGGGCGGAATCGAGGGCACCGTCGGAGGCGATGAGCGTGAAGCTGTCGGAGCCGGTGTAGCCGGTGGCGGGCGTGTAGGTGACGGCGTGGATCGAGATGGAGACCGAGCCGTGCGCGGGGGCGGTGCCGACGCGGAGGGTGATCGCGGAGCCTTCGGCGTCGGTGAGCGTGGGCGTGAAGGTGTCGGCGCGGTTGCGCTGCACGGTGCGCGACGCGATGGCGGCGACGACGGGGGCGTCGTTGATCGGGGTGACGGTGATCTGGACGGAGAGCGGGGCGGAGGTGTTGACGCCGTCGCTCGCGGTGAAGGTCAAGGTCTCGACGCCGTGGGCGTTGGCGGTGGGCGTGTAGGTGACGGCGGCGCCGGTGAGCTGGACGGTGCCGAGGGCGGGCGTGCTCGTGAGTTGATAGGTGAGCGCGGTGCCTTCGGCGTCGGAGCCGACGAGGGTGAATGCGGCGGAGGCGTCCTCGTCGATCGTGATGGGCGCGATGGCGGCGAGGGTGGGAGTGTCGTTCACCGCGGTGACGTTGATCGTGACGGTGGCGTTGGCGGAGCCCAGGGCGGAGTCGACGACGCGGTAGACGAGGGTGTCGGTGCCGTTGAAGTCGGCGGCGGGGACGTAGACGTAGGCGTTGACGTCAGCGGTGGCGGAGTCGGGGCGGGTGAGCGCGCCGTGGGCGGGGGCGGTGACGAGCTGGTAGGCGAGGGCGGTGACGCCGCCGGAGCCGGGGAGGGTGATGGCGACGGGCGTGTCCTCGGCGGTGGAGAAGGTGGCGTCCGCGGCGGTGGGGGCCTGCGTGAAGGTGACGACGTGGACCTGCTCGCGGGTGAGGCCGAGGGTGTCGGTGACGCGGATGCGGACCGAGCGGGTGAGGCCGCCGGAGAAGGCGACGGGGGCGGCGGTGTTGAGCGAGGAGCCGTCGATGACGAAGTCGGCGTTGTTGTCGGAGCCGGCGCCGGGGACGAGGGAGAAGACGAGCTGGCCGGCATCCTCGGCGTCTGGGTCGGTGGCGGAGAGGGTGGCGACGGTGTCGCCGGCGGGCCGGCCGGTGTAGTGGACGAGGCCGGTGTCGGTGACGAGGAGGGTGGCGGGGGCGTCGTTGAGCCGGGTGACGACTATGGAGACGGTGGCGGTGGCGCTGTCGCCGTTGGCGAGGTTGGTGGCGCGGTAGACGAAGCTGTCGGCGCCGTAGTAGCCGGCGGCGGGGGCGTAACCGAAGGTGCCGTCGGGGTTGAGGACGAGGTCGCCGTGGGCGGGCGCGGTCACGAGGCCGGCGACGAAGGAGCCGGGGTCTTTGTTGGTGTCGTTGGCGAGGACGCTGCTGGCGCCGCCGACGAGGGCGGTGGCGGTGGCGTCTTCGAGGACGGCGATGGACTCGGGGGCGGCGACGACGGGATCGGCGACGTTGGTGACGGCGATCCAGTAGGTGCGGACGGTGCTGTCGAAGGCGTTTTTCCAGGTGAAGGAGTCGACGCCGTTGAAGTCGGCGGCGGGTTGGTAGGTGACGGCGCCGGCGTTGTTGATGTTGAAGCTGCTGTGGGTGGTCGCCGGGGAGCCGTTGATGCGCAAGGTGCCATGGGCCGGCAGGGAGAGAATGGAGACGGCGGTCAGGGCCGGCGGCGCGGGGCGGTAGCCGCTGGCGGCGGGGCTGAACGTGGTGTCTTCGTTGCCGGTGGCTCCGATGCGACCGTAGCGGGCGACGACGGGGACGCCGGCCGGGGTGAGGCCGAAGAGATCGAGCGCGCCGTCGTCGTTGAGGTCGGCGAGCTGGGCGGCGTCGCCGAGGCCGAAGGCGGGCTGGAGGGCATAGCGCGTGAAGACGAGCGAGGAGCCGGGAGCCGGGAGCGAGGAGCCGAGCCACGAGCCGGTGCGGCCGGCGGAGTCGGTGAGGACGAGATCGACGCGGCCGTCGCCATCGGTGTCGCCGGTGGCGAGGGTGGCGACGTCGCCTCCTCCGGGGAGGGCGTCGAGGACGGCGAAGCTGGCGGAGCCGAGGTTGCGCCAGAGGATGGCGGGGCTGCCGGCGGAGACGAAGACGGCGTCGAGATCGCCGTCGGCGTCGAGGTCGGCGAGGGCGACGCGGTCGAAGCCGACGGACTCGGTGGTGGCGGCGGTGAAGGCGGCGGAGCCGTTGTTCAGCCAGACGGTGGTGGTGTCGCCGCCGGTGACGATGGCGTCGAGGTCGCCGTCCTGGTCGAGGTCGCCGAGGGCGAGGGCCTGGCCGGAGGCGGTTCCGAAGGCGGAGCCGGCGGTGAAGGAGCCGGAGCCGTTGTTGAGGTAAACCTGGTTGCCGGTGGCGGTGGCGACGAGGAGGTCGAGATCGCCGTCGGCGTCGAGGTCGCCGAAAGCGAGGGCCTGCGCGTCGATGCCGGCGAGGGTCTGGGAGAGGGTGAAGGCGCCGGAGCCGTCGTTGAGCCAGAGCTGGACGTCGCCGTCGGCGGTGATGGCGGCGGCATCGAGGGCGCCGGAGGAGGTCAGGGCGCCGAGCGAGAGGGCGGTGACGCCGGCGGGGCCGAAGGAGGAACCGGAGGCGGTGAAGACGCCGGCGGTGTTGGAGTAGAGGCGGAGGCCGGAGGAGGTGGCGACGAGGGCGTCGACCCAGCCGAGACGGTTGATGTCGCCGAGGGCGAAGGCGGTGGCGCCGGCGGAGCCGACGGCGACGGGGGCCTCGAAGAGGCCGGGGCCGCTGGAGACGGGCATGCGGAACTCCCAGACGCGCGGGCGGAGGCCGAGGCCGTCGGCGCGGTGGAGCGCGGACGTGGTGGTCACTTGGATACGTTCGCCGGCGTGGGGCGCGGTGCGGAAGGCGAGGGTGACGTTGCCGCCGGAGAAGGTCGGCGTGTTGAGATCGGCGAGGGGGTAGCGGCCGATGAGGTCGGCGTGGACGAAGAGCGAGGAGTCGGTGAGCGAGGCGGGCTGCGCGCCGCCGGCGACGGTGAATGCGATGGAGGACGCGACGCCGGTGGAGGCGGAGCCGGGGGCGGGCGTGACGTCGGAGTAGGTGTAGGCGACGGTGTTCGAGGCGATGACGGGGCCGACATTGTAGAGGGCGACGGTGCGGTAGCTGCGGTTAAGGAGGGCGGAGTCGCCATCGACGGAGAGGGTGGCGGCGGTGGCGCCGGAGATGTCTTCGAAGGTCGTGCCGTCGGTGGTGATCTGCCTTTGCCAGGAATCGGGAGAGGCGTTGGCGGAGGCGGTGAAGAGGGCGGGCGTGCCGTAGCCGCCGGGGACGGAAACGACGGCCTGGGCGACGAGGTAGGAGAGTTTGGCGGGCTCGGAGCGGAGGAGCGGGCCGGTGGCGAACTGGACGCGGGCGCGGAAGAGATGGTCGTGGTTCGCGGCGGAGCCGGCGACGGAGAAGGAGGACGTCACGCCGGCGGCGATGTTGGCGTAGACCGCGCCGGAGATGGCGGTGTAGGTGGCGCCGCCGTCGGCGCTTTCTTCCCACGTGTAGGTGGCGGTGCGGGAGGCGGCGATGGAGAAGGTCGCGTTGCCCGAGGTGATGGAGCGGTCGACGGGTTGGGTGGTGACGGCGTAGACGCCCTCGTCGCCTTGGAACTCGTAGGCGCCCGGGTCGAGGTGGAAGCCGTGGAGGCGCGGGTTGCCGGCGAGGTCGGTGGTGCCGGAGGAGATGGCGTCGTCCTGGCCGAGATCGATGGCGAGGGAGGCGGAGGTGAGCGCGTAGTCGCCCGAGGTGGTCGGGAGGTTGGCGGCGACGGCCGTGACGGGGGCGGCGAAGGACGGGTTGACGGAGACGTTGCCGACTTTGTTGCTGAACAGGAGGTTGAAGAGGGTGAGGTTCTCGACGACGTTGTTCTTGGAAGAGAAGAGCGAGCCGCTGTAGCTCACGTTGGCGACCGCGTTGGCGTTGGTGCGGTTGCCCCAGAAGATGGAGTTGTAGATCTGGGTGTTGCCGTCGCCGAAGTAGGCGGAGGAGCCGCCGATGTTTCCGGCGATGGTGACGTTGCGGAAGACGACGGGAGCAGAGCAGCCGACGACCGAGCGGGTGTTCGCGTGGTTGCCGGCGAAGAGGGTGTTCTCGATGGTGGCGCTGCCGAGGAGGACGTAGAGCAGGTCGTCGTCGACGGCGGGGCCGCCGTTGCCGCGGAACTCGGAGTAGCGGATGGCGACGGAGGCGTTGTAGCTGTAGAGCGGGCGGGTGAGGCCGGTGAAGCGGACGCGCTCGATCTCGAGCGGGCGGCTGCCGGTGCTGTTGTCGATGCCGAGGCCGGCGTGGTCTCGGATGGTGAGGCCGCCGAAGCGGGCGGGGACGGAGAGCGCGGGCGTGGACTTGATAACGACGACGGCGGGTTGGCCAGGCGTGCCGACGAGGGCGGTGACGTTGGCCGCGGGGTCGCGCTGGGCGCGGGCGGTCTCGGTGCCGGCGAAGCCGCCGTAGAGGGAGACGCCGGCGCGGACCTGGAAGGTGGTGGCGGGCGCGTAGGAGCCGGCGGCGATCCAGACCTCGGCGTAGTCGGGCGAGGTGGGGATGGCGGCGAGGGCGGCGTCGAGGGACTTGAAGGCGGTGGCCCACGAGAGGCCGTCGCCGACCTCAGCACCGGGGCGGGCGGCGTTCACGAAGAGGTTGGGCGCGTAGACGGTGAGGATGCGTTCGTCGGAGGCGATGACGCTGCCGTCGGCGCCGGTGATGAGAGCGCGGAAACGGCAGCCGTTGAGGGCGACGTTGCCATCGGTGACGGAGAGGGTGGCGGTGGTGGCGCCGGAGAAACCGGCGACGCCGTCGAGCGAGAGCCATTCGCCGCCGGGCGCGGCATATTGCCAGAGGATGGACGCCGCGTTGGTGGCGGTGACGGAGAAGGTGTTGTTGGCGGCGATTTCGCGGTCGAAGACGAGCGCGCCGGACTGGGCGGTGAGCGAGAGGGTGTTGGCGGCGGTGGTGGCGGACTCGTAGGCGCCGAGGTCGACGGTGCCGGTGAAGCGCGGGGCGCCGGCGAGGTCGAGGGTCTGGCCGGAAGCGAGGGCGTCGGAGCCGGCGTCGATGGCGGGCGAGACGCCGCGCAGCGTGTAATCGCCGCCCGTGGTCGGCGTTGAGGAGGCGGCGAAGGAGGCCGTGAAGAGCGGATCGACGCGGAGGGCGCCGGAGGCGGCGGAGGCTTGCTCGACGATGCTGTGGTCGAAGCTGAAGGAGGACGGGAAGGCGCTGGTGCTGGCGGCGAGCTGCGGCGAGGCGGCGCCGGAAGTGGTGCGGTTGCCCCAGACGATGCTGTTGCGCAGGACGGCGACACCGAAGTTGGCGTAGACGGCCGGGTGGGCGGAGGCGCGGTTGCCGGCGACGGTGGTCTGCTCGAGGACGGCGCCGCTGTTGGACCAGAGGGCGCCGCCGGTGGTGGCGACATTGCCGGCGAAAAGGACGTTGCGGAGCGTCGGGGTGCCGAGGACGTAGAGGGCGCCGCCGTTGGTGGCGGTGTTGGCGCGGAGGGAGACGCGCTCGAGGGTGACGGAGCCGGAGGCGCGGAGGGCGCCGCCGTTCACGCCGACGTTGTTGGTGAAGATGGAGTCCTGAACGAGGGCGTTGGCGCCGAGGAGGACGAGACCGGTGTCGGTGTGGCCGCGGACGGTGAGACGGCGCAGGGTGGGCGTGACGTTGGCGTCGGCGAGGAGGCCGGTCTGGCCGTCCTCGATGGTGAAGCCGTCGAGGACGGGCTGGGTGTAGCCGGAGCCGCTGTAGGCGAGGCGGACGACGGGGTTGGCGCGGGCGCCGCCTTCGACGGCGGGCAGGCCGGTGAGGATGGCGGAGTGGGCGGAGGGATCGCGGCCGGCGAGGGTGGAGCCGCCGGCGGGGAAGCCGCCGAACATCTCGAAGCGCATCGGGAGGACAAAGGGACCGCGGTAGGTGCCCTCGGCGACGTGGATGACGCGGCGGGTGGCGCCGACGGCGGCGAGGCCTTCGTTGAGCGTCTTGAAGGCGCCGGACCAGGTGCGGCCGTCGCCGGAGGCGGAGACGCTGGCGTCGACGTAGATGGTCTCGAAGCCGGGGACGGTGATCGTGATCGGGGCCGAAGTGTAGTCGGTGCCCTGATACGTGAGCCGGAAGCGGAGGAGGACGCCGTTGAGCGGGGTATCGATCGCGGAGAAGACGAGGGTGGTGTAGCCGGTGCCGAGATCGATCGTGGCGTAGGAGTAGGCGCCGGAGGGGCCGGTGGAGGATTGGCCGATGAGGTTGAAGGCCTGCCAGGCGGAGCCGTTGTCGGTGGAGTATTCCCAGACGCTGGTGAAGCCGGCGGGGCGGTTTTGCGAGAGGGTGAAGCCGGTGCCGACGGGCGTGGTGAGCGCGGTGGGCAGGCCGAAGGCGAAGGCGGGCGCGGGGGCGGCGGCGGATTCGTAGGCGCCGAGATCGGCGGCGGCGCCGGCGGGGCGGGCGAGGCCGGCGAGATCGGTCTCGCCGGAGAGGAGGTCGGCCGACTGGCCGAGGCCAAGGGCGGGGGAGTCGGAGGCGAGGCGGTAGTCGCCGTTGGCGGCGTCGACGAACTTTGGGTCGAAGGGCAGGAGGCGCGTGCCGGTGGTGGTGGAGAGTCCCTCGATGATGGTGTCGGCGAAGATGGCGGTGCCGGCGGAGGCGGAGAGACGGATGCTGTCGTCGCGCGAGGAGGTGGCGCCCGCGCTGGTGTTGCCCCAGAGGATGGAGTCGCGGACGACGATGCCGCGGGTGGCGTTGAGGGAGCGGCCGGCGGAGGTGGTGGCATGGTTGCCAGCGACGGTGACGTAGACGAGCGAGGCGGAGCCGCTGGTGTCGATGGCGGCGCCATCGGTCGCCTGATTTTGCGCGAAGAGGGACTGGCGGACGGTGATGGTGTTGTTGGCGTTGCCGTAGATGGCGCCGCCGCGCGAGGTGGCGGTGTTGGCGGTGAAGGTGGAGCGCTCGACGAGGAGGGCGCTGCCGAAGTTCAGGCTGGAGATGGCGCCGCCGCTCGGGGCGGAGTTTCCGGTGAAGACGCTGTCGGCGATGACGGCGCGCTGGGAGCCTTCGGTGACCTGGGTCGAGTTGCCGAGGGCGATGGCGCCGCCGCCGGTGTTGTTCTCGAACGAGCAGCCGACGACGGTGAGGTCGGCGTCGCCGCCGCGGGCGATGATGGCGGAGCCGGTGTTGCCGGTGAAGTCGCTGTCCTCGACGAGGAGCTGGCCGTTGACGAGGTAGACGCCGGTGGAGAGGCCGACGAAGGCGCAATCACGGATAACGGGCGAGGCGACGTCGAGGCGGACGCCGGTGCCGCCGGCGGTGAAGGTGAAGCCCTCGACCAGGGTCTGGTCGGTGGCGAGGCCGTCGTTGACGAGGATGACGGAGCCGGCGGGCGCGCCGACGGCGGAGGAGAGGATGGAGACCTGGTGGTCGCGGTCGAGGGTGTCAGTGGCGGTGTTCCAGCCGCCGAGGAGGCGCTGGCTGTTGCGGAGGAGGAAGCTTCCACCGGTGGGGGCGCGGTAGGTGCCTCCGGCGACGCGGATGTCAGAGAAGGCGGGGGCGACGGCGAGGGCGGCGTCGAGCGTGGTGAAGGCGTCGGCCCAATCGACGCCGGTGCCGGCGCCGGTGGCGGAGGCGTCGACGTAGTAAATGGGGCGCGGGATGACGGTGAAGATGGAGTCGGGCGAGACGTAGATGTCGCTGGCGCCGTCGTTGATCACGGCGCGGTAGCGGCGGTTGATCGGGGCGGTGTCGCCGGTGACGACGAGGCGGAGGACACCGTTGGCGTAGGTGACGACCTGATACGCGTCGGCGACGAGGTCGGCCCAGCCGGAGCCGGTGTTGACCTGCCAGCGGATGGTGCGGCCGTCGCCCTGGGCGAAGGTGGCGGTGTAGGTGGCGGCGTCGCCGACGACGATGGTGCGGTCGGCGGCCGGGAAGGTGAGCTGGAGCGGCGAGGCGGCGCGGGGGGAGGCGGACTCGTAGGCGCCAAGGTCGACGGCGGCGGACTGGACGCGGGCGGCGCCGGGGAGATCGAGGGCGTAGCCGGCGTAGATCGTGCCGCCGGCGTCGATGGCGGGCGAGTAGGGCTGGAGCGTGTAATCGCCGGCGCGGGCGTCGGTGAAGAGCGGGTCGCTGGCGCTGTTGTTGGCGCCGGGCTGGGTCCAGAGGTAGGCGGACTGGAGGCCCTCGACGATGGAGGAGGAGATGGGGAGGTCGGACTTGGCCTGCATCAGCTCGACGCGGGCGACGGAGTTGGTGGCGCGGTTGCCCCAGAGGATGGATTGCTGGACGGTGGCGTCGGAGTTGCCGGTGCGGGCGACGGCGCCGACGACGGAGCCGGTAACGTTGTCCGCGATGGTGGAAGCGACGACGTTGAGCGAACTGGAGGCGGCGTGGATGGTGGCGCCGCCGGAGGTGGCGGTGTTTTTCGCGACGAGGGAGCTTACGACGGTGAGGAAGCCGCGGACGCTTCCGGCGCTGTTCGAGACGAGAAGGGAGCCGGGGGCGGTGTTGCCGGTGATGGTGGAGCGGGAGAACTGGTAGGAGCCGCCGGCGCCGTTGAAGATGGGGCCGGTGTTGCCGGTGAAGCTGCTGTGCGAGACGAGCACGCTGGGGAGGAGCTTGTTGCCGCTGAGGACCTCGATGCCGGTGTTGCCGGTGAAGGTGGAGTCGACGATCTCGGCGCGGGCGGGGGCGGCGATGTTCAGGCCGGCGACGCCGTTGAGGAACTGCGTGGTGACGAAGCGCGAGACGCCGGTGCCGCTGGCGAGGGAGACGCCGAGGGCGGAGCCGGTGAAGGTGACGTTTTCGGTCGAGAGGCGGGAGGCGGAGGCGATGCCGGCGACGGTGTGACCGGTGAAGGTGCTGTCTTTGACCGCGGTGCCGAGGGTGCCGCCGGTGATGGCGATGCCGGTGGCGTTGGCGGTGAAGGTGCCGCCGACGACGGCAAGTCCGGAGACGGAGGAGATGCCGGTGGTGTTGGAGGCGAAGGTGGCGCCGGTGACGGTGGAGGTTTCGGCGCCGCCGGAGAGGGCGATGGCGGTGGCGTGGCCGGTGAAGGACGTGCCGGTGATCTTGATCGCGCCGGCGGAGTCGATGGCGATGCCGGTGGCGGCGGTGTTGGTGTAGCTGCCGCCGGTGATGGTGGATGTGGCGGCGGAATAGGAGGCGGAGAGAACGAGGCCGCGGGTGTGGTGGGCGAAAGTGGAGTTCGTCACCGTGAGGCCGGCGGGAGCGTCGATGGCGTCGATGCCGTCGGTGAAGGAGCAGCCGGTGACGGTGGACGCGGCGGCGTCGCCGGTGAGATCGAGGGCGAGGGCGACGCGGAGGAAATCGCAGTCGGCGAGCTCGACCGGTGCGGCGGAGCCGATGGCGGCGCCGGTGGTATCGGTGAAGGTGGAGTCGGCGATCTGCGTCGCGGCCGAGCCGGAGCCGGTGACGACGATGTCGCGGGTGTTGTCGGAGAAGGCGCATCCGTCGACGGTGAAGCCGGGCGCGGCGGAGAGGGCGTAGTCGGTGTTGCGGGAGAAGTCACTGTCGGTGACGGCGAGGGTGGTGTCCTCGTGGTCGAGGGCCTGTTGCGGGCGCTGCTGCCCCGCAAGGGCTCCGCGATGACGCTGGAGCAGCAGGGCGAAGAGGTGGTCGCGACGCTGCGGCTGGAGCCGCCCGCGGTGACCTTGCTGGAGCCGCTGTGAACGACGCTTGCGCGACAATCGGGCGCAGAGGGATCCCACAGGAATGAGCGCCACCGGCATGAAGGGCAAGATCCTGGTCGTCGATGACGACCGCCTGGTGCTGGCCACTGTCACCCATGGCCTGGCCCGTGCCGGCTACGAGGTGATAGACGCCGACAACGGCGACGATGCGATCCTGCTGGCGCGCGAGCACAAGCCTGACCTGGCCCTGCTCGACATCCGGATGGAAGGCAAGTCCGGCTTCGACGTGGCCGCCTACCTGCGCGCTTCGCTGGGCACGCCCTTCATGTTTCTCTCGGCCTTTGCCGACGACGCGACGGTGGCCCAGGTCAAGGCGCTCGGCGCCGTGGCCTACCTCGTCAAGCCGCTGGACATCGCCCAGATCGTGCCGACGGTCGAGGCGGCGTTGTCGAGCGTGCGCTCGCGTCGCCCGCAACCGCCCGCCGTTCCCCGTCCCGGCGCACCGCTGCCCGTGCCAGCCGGCGACCCGCTGGCGGACCCGGTGCCCGTGGCCGTCGGCGTGCTGATGCACCGCTATTCGCTGCCTCGCGCCGAGGCCCT
>CBIHRE010000116.1:0-11653 GCA_966212385.1 uncultured Akkermansia sp.
GGTGTTGCGCGACCACGGCTGGACGAAGGCGACCTCGGCGCGGCCGTCGTCGGCCGGAGACTTGGCGGGATCGACGATGACCTTGAGCGTCGCGCGACCAAGGTGGCGGGCCGAACCGTCTTGCCAATCTAGGTAGGCGGGCTCGGCGAGAAGTTCACGGTCGCCGAGTTTGAAGGAGCGGAGGTCGCCGTTGCGCGCTGCAAGTTCGGCGGTGACGAGGCCGTTGCTCAGGAGGACGCGGTCGGGGGCGGCGCGCAAAATCACCGGCGCATCGGCCGCGGCGAGCGAGCCTTGGAGAAAGGCCGCGAGCGATACGAGAAGGGCGAGGCGTGGTCGGAGCTGTCGGGGCGTCTGCACACGGTGTGAGACGGGTATTCGCCGTCTCGGTTTCCTTCGGTCGCCCGTCGCCCGCCGCCGGACGCCGCGCACGTCGTCGGAGGCGGATCAGGGGCCGTAGTCGAAGGCGGGCGCGCCGTCGGGCAGCCAGCGCACGAGGGAGGCTCGCGTGTGGCGGTCGGGGTTGTTCAGCGGGTCGCCGACGATGTCGCGGTAGTCGCGGGCATGATACACGAGCACGTCGCGGCCGTCGGGGAGGGTGGTGAAGCAGTTGTGGCCGGGGCCGAAGACGCGCGCGTGGTCGGACGTGGCGAGCACGGGAACGGGGGATTTTTTCCACGACGAGGCGTCGAGGAGATCGGCGTTTTCGTCGGCGCTCAGGAGGCCGAGGCAGTAGTTGGCGTCGGTGGCGCTGGCGGAGTAGGTGATGAAGACCTTGCCATTGCGAACGAGGACGGCGGGGCCCTCGTTGACCTTGAAGCCGATGACTTCCCACGGGAGTTCGGGCGCGGTGATGCGGGTCTGTTTGCCGGTGATGGACCACGGGCTGTCCATGCGGGCGATGTAGAGGCAGGTGTTGCCGCCAAAGACGGGGTCGTGCTGGGCCCAGACGAGGTAGCGCGCGCCGCGGTGCTCGAAGGTGGTGGCGTCGAGGGAGAAAGATTCCCAGTTGGTCTTGAGTTGTCCGCGCTCGGTCCAGGCGCCGGTGAGCGGATCGGCGTCGGCGCACTCGAGGACGTAGATGCGGATGGCCCAGATGTCGTTGGCGCGTCCGGCGGCGAAGTAGACATACCATTTGCCGTCGATGCGGTGAAGTTCCGGCGCCCAGATGTGGTAGCTTGCGGGGCCGGACTCGTGTTTGCGCCAGATGACCTTCGCGTCCGCGGCGCCGAGTGCGCCGAGCGAGGAGGCGCGGCGCAGTTCGATGCGGTCATACTCGGGCACGGTGGCGATGAAGTAGTAGGCGTCGTCCGCGCGGAGCACCCAAGGGTCGGCGCGTTGGCGCACGAGGGGATTGGTCCACGCAGGGGCGGCGGCGGGGGCCGCTGCCGGCGAAGACGCGGGAGCGGTGCGGGTGGAGCAGGACGCGGCGGACATGAGGGTGAGGCAGGCGAGGAGCGGAAGGAGTTTCCGCAGGAGCGGGACGCGCGGCATGGGAAAGACCGAAGCCGCGAGGAGTCCTGTTTCGCAACGGCAATCCCCGGCCTGACGGAGCAAACGCCAAGGCTTGGATGCCATAGCGCAATCCGGGTTCAGCCCGGAATAGGCCCGTTTTTAGAGGGGCAGCTTTTTTGCCGGCTCCCCGGATGTCCTTCCCGCTGTCGATGTGAGACGGGAAGATAGGGCAACCTGGCCGCGGGTCGCTTTCTCGCGCCTAGCCTTGGGCCGCTTTTGTTTTGGGCGGGACGACGAAGGGAAACTTCACGCCCTTGTCCGCGATGGTCTCGTTCGGGCCCCAGCCGAGGGAGGTGGTCTTGCCGAACTTGCTGGCGAAATCCGAGGGCGAAGAGCCGACGCGCTTTTTGAAGAGGCGGCTGAAGTGGTAAAGGCTGCGGAAGCCGCATTCGCCGGCGACCTGGCCCACGGAAAGGGTGGTGGCGCAGAGCAGCCACTGGGCGTGTTTGATGCGGGCGTTGATCAAATCCTCGACGGGCGAGCCCCCGAAAAACTCGCGGTAAAGCCCCATGAAGCGCGAGCGGCTGAGGTGGACGGACTTCGCCATTTCCTGGATCGTCCACGGATGGTCGAGGGTGCCGAGCACCCGCGCCTGCAGCTCGGCGAGAGTGGCGGCGAGCTCGGCCTTGCGGCCGGTGAACCGTTTTTGGCTCGAGAGCTCGATGTGCCTTTGCAGGAGGAGGAAAAGCTGGCGCAACAACAGGTCCACCACCTCCTCGTAGTGCGGTTCCTTGCGATGAATCTCGGTCCGCATCTCGTTGATGAGGAGGGGCACGAAGCCCGCCTGGGCGAGATGGAAGGGCTCGTTGAGCGGCACGGAGTGACGGCGGGCGAGTTGCTCCGCCGAGTCGCCGAGAAAATGTATCCAGTTGTTGGATAGCCCGCAGCCGTCGCCCCGGTATTTATGGTGGTGGTCGGGCGTGTAGAGGATGCAGGTGTTTGCGCCGCAATGGTGCACCTCGCCGTCGAGGGTGACGAGGGCGGGGCGGGTGAAGTGGAGCAGCAGATAGTCGCCGGTGCCGGGGCGATCGATGACGAAGCTCTCGTCATGGTGCCAGCCCACGCCGAGGCGGGCCACGCTGAGCAGGGAGGAGTCGTTGACAGGCATGGAGCGGGGTAGAAGCGGCGCCGATGCTGCATAGGCTCCGAGTCCGGGTCTAGGACGAATAGTGGTTTCAGGGCGCGGCGGGCGTCCACGGGGCCTCTAGACGGTAAACACGATGGTTAACCGGGTAGCCGGGCAAAACAACTAGACAATATATCAACCCGCTCGCATTGCTTCGCCTACCCATGGGGGCAGCTTCGCGCTTTCCCCTCCCTTCAAACCCCCGATCAACCCTATGTTCTCCTCTCTAAAACGTATCGGTTCGCTCCTCGTGGGCGCCGCTTTCCTCCTCGGCGCCAACGCTCAGCTGGCGAACGCCGCCGAGTCCAAGGCTCTTACCGTGGGCTTTGCCCAGACCGGCGCCGAGAGCGCCTGGCGCGCCGCCAACACCAACTCGATGAAGTCCGAGGCGGAAAAGCGCGGCATCTCCCTTAAGTTCGCCGACGGCCAGGGCAAACAGGAGAACCAGATCCGCGCCCTGCGCGCCTTCGTGACCCAGGGCGTCGACGCCATCGTGCTGGCCCCCATCGTCGAAACCGGCTGGGAGCCCGTGCTCCGCGAGGCCAAGCGCGCCAAGATTCCGGTCATCATCATGGACCGCAAGGTGCAGACCTCCGACGAGTCCCTCTACGCCTGCTTCATCGGCTCCGACTTCTATAAGGAAGGCGCCATGGCCGCCGAGTGGATCGCCAAGAACGCCGGCGCGCGCACCAAGATCGTCGAGCTCCAAGGCACGCCCGGCTCCGCCGCCGCCAACGAGCGCCGCAAGGCTTTCGCCGACGAGCTCGCCAAGAGCCCCTCCCTCAAGGTCATCGACTCCCAGAGCGGCGACTTCCGTCGCTCCGGCGGCAAGGAAGTCATGGAGGCTTTCCTCAAGAAGCACGGCAAAGAGATCGAGATCGTCTACGCCCACAACGACGACATGGCCCTCGGCGCCATCCAGGCCATCGAGGAAGCCGGTCTGAAGCCCGGCAAGGACATCCTTGTCGTCGCCATCGACGCCATCAAGGAAGGCGTGCAGGCCGTCGTCGACGGCAAGATCAACGCCGTCGTCGAGTGCAACCCGCTCTTCGGCCCCAAGATCTATGACACCATCGCCAAGCTGAAGGCCGGCGAGAAGGTCGAGCGCTCCTCCTACAACGTCGACATCGTGATCGATTCGACCAACGCCGCCGCCCTCATCGGCCAGCGCCAATACTAACCACTCCACGCCCGCCAGCTTCTCGCAATGACGGCCACTCCTGACGGCCCGCTGCTCAGCCTGCGCGGCGTGGGAAAGCGTTTCGGTCCCGTGACCGCGCTTTCCAACGTCGACCTCACCGTGCGCGCCGGAGAAATCCACGCGCTGCTCGGTGAGAACGGGGCGGGCAAATCCACGCTAATCAAAGTCCTCACCGGCGTCCATGAACGCAGCGAGGGCGAGATGTTTTTCGCCGGTCAGGCGATCCATCCCGGCTCCCCCAAGGACGCCGAGCGCGTGGGCATCAGCACGGTCTATCAGGAGGTCAATCTTCTCCCCGGCCTGTCCGTGGCGGAGAACCTCCTGCTCGGCCGCCAGCCCGGCAAGGGCGGTTTCGTCAACTGGGGCGCGGTCCGGCGCCACGCCCGCGAGGCCCTCGCGCGTCTCGGGCTCGACATCGACGTCGATGTCGAGCTCGGCACGCTTTCCGTCGCGCTCCAGCAGATGGTCGCCATCGCCCGCGCGCTCGATCACAACGCCCGACTTCTCATCCTCGACGAGCCGACCGCCAGTCTCGACGAAAAGGAAGTCGCCGAGCTCTTCCGCATCATGCGCCGCCTTCGCTCCGAAGGCATGGCGATGATCTTCGTCACCCACTTTCTCGACCAGGTCTACGCCGTCACCGACCGCATCACGGTCCTGCGCAACGGCACCCTCGTCGGCGAATTCCTCACCAAGGACCTGCCTCGTCTTGCCCTCGTCTCGAAGATGATCGGCCGTGAGGTCAACGACATGGCCGAGCGCGCCGCCGACCTCCCTCCGCCCAACGACTCCGCCCCGGCCGTCGTCGAAGCCCGCGGACTCACGCGCCGCGGCGCCATCCATCCGATCGACCTCACGCTCCGTCGTGGCGAGGTCACCGGCCTCGCCGGCCTCCTCGGCTCCGGCCGCACCGAGACCGCGCGCCTCCTCTTCGGCATCGATCGCGCCGACGCCGGCGAGATCCGCGTGCGCGGCGAGCAGGTGCGCATGCAATCCGCCCGCGACGCCGTCCGCCTCGGGCTCGCCTTCTGTTCCGAGGACCGCAAAGGCGAGGGCATCCTGCCCAACCTTTCCATCCGCGAAAACCTCATCCTCGCCCTTCAAGGCAAGCAGGGCATCTGGAAGACGGTTAAGCGCTCCGAGCAGGAGGCGCTTTGCCAGCATTACATCTCCGCCCTCCGCATCAAGACCCCCGACGCCGAGACGCCGATCAAGAATCTCTCCGGCGGCAACCAGCAGAAGGTGCTCCTCGCCCGCTGGCTCGCCACCCGTCCCGAGCTCATCATCCTCGACGAGCCCACGCGCGGCATCGACATCGGCGCCCGCGCCGAGATCGAGGCCCTGATCGGTCGCCTCCGCGCCGACGGTCTGGCCGTGTTGCTCATCTCCTCCGAGATCGAGGAGATCGCGCGCAACAGCACGCGTGTCGTCGTTCTCCGCGAGCGCCGTCGCACCGGATCGGTCGAGGGCGATGCGATCACGCCGCCCGCGCTCATGCGCGCCATGGCCGGCACGTCCGAAGGAGGCGCCTCGTGAGCAAGTCCAAGTCCATTTCCCCCGTGTGGTGGCCGCTCATCGGCCTCGCCGTGCTCGTGGTGCTGAACCTCGTGCTCAACCCCGGGTTTCTCAAGATCAGCGTCCTCGACGGCCGTCTCTACGGTCTGCCGATCGACATCCTTAACCAAGGCGCGCGAGGCCTCGTCCTCGCTCTCGGCATGACGCTCGTCATCGCGACGGGCGGCGTCGATCTCTCGGTCGGCTCGGTCATGGCCGCCGCCGGAGCCCTGGCCGGCGTGCTCCTTGCCGAAGGGCACGGCTTGGCCGTAGCCCTCTCGGCCGGCGTCGGCGTGGGGCTCCTTGCGGGCGCGGCCAACGGACTGCTGGTGGCCCGGCTCGGCATCCAGCCCATCGTCGCCACGCTCATCCTCATGGTGGTCGGCCGTGGCGCCGCCCAGCTCATGACCAACGGCGAGGTCGTGCTTATCAAGAGCGACGCGTTCGCTTTTGTCGGCAACGGCACCGTCCTCGGCTTCCCCTTCGCGCCGCTGCTCGCGATCGCGCTTTTTGTCGCGGCGCAGCTCTTCCTGCGGCGCACCGCCTCCGGCCTCTTCATCGAGGCGGTGGGTGACAACGAAACGGCCTCCCGCTTCGCCGGCCTCGGCGCAGCCCGGGTGAAGGGGCTCGTTTACGTGGCTTGCGGCCTTTGCGCCGGCCTCGCCGGGTTGATGGCGGCGGCCAACATCCGCGCGGCCGACTCCTACCGCATGGGCGAGAACATGGAGCTCGACGCGATCTTCGCCGTGGTGGTCGGCGGCACCGCGCTCACCGGCGGGCGGTTCCTCCTGCTGGGCTCCTTCGTCGGAGCGCTTCTTCTCCAGACTTTGACGACGACGATGTATAACCTCGGCGTGCCCCCCGCGGTGGCTCCGGTTCCCAAGGCCATTCTGATCCTTGTGGTGTGCCTGCTCCAGTCCGAGCATGCGCGCCGCTGGGCGACCTCTCTGGTGAAGGGAGGCAAGAAATGAGCCCCCGTCTTCGCCAGCGCGCTCCGCTCCTTGCGACGGCCGCGATCTTCCTGATTCTCTTCGTCACCGCGGCCTGCCTCTACGACGGGTTCTTCTCGGGCCGGGTGTTCGTGAACCTCTTCTCGGACAATGCCGTCCTCGGCATCGTCGCAGTGGGCATGACGCTCGTCATCTTCACCGGTGGCATCGACCTCTCGGTCGGCGCGGTGGTCGGCTTCACCTCGATCTTCACCGCGATCATGATCCAGCGAGGCCACTCGCCTGCGCTCGTCGCGCTCGCGGCGCTCGCGATCGGCGGCGGTCTCGGCGCGGGCATGGGCGTGCTCATCCATGCGTTCCGCCTGCCCGCCTTCTTGATCACGCTTGCCGGCATGTTCCTCGCCCGCGGCGGCGCTTTCTGGATCAGCACCGAGTCGGTCGGTATCGACCATCCGACCTTTAACGCCCTCACCGGCTACGAGCTCTCGCTGGGTTCCGTCGGCCTGCCCACCACGGCGCTGACCGTGATCGTCGTGCTGGGGCTTGGCTACGTCGCGGCGCACTACACCCGCTTCGGACGCAATCTTCTCGCGATCGGCGGCAACGAGAACTCGGCGGTGCTCATGGGCCTGCCGGTCGGCTCCTCAAAGGTTCTGGCCTACACCCTGAACGGCGTGCTCGCCGCCCTCGCCGGCCTCGTGGCGACGATCTACACCGGCTCGGGCAACCCCAGCACGGGCATCGGCCTCGAGCTCGACGCGATCGCGGTGGTGGTGATCGGCGGAACGCTTCTCGCCGGCGGACGCGGCCACATGATCGGCACGCTGCTCGGTCTGCTCGTCTTCGGCACCATCCAGACGGCGCTGCTTTTCGACGGACGGCTCAGCTCCTGGTGGATCCGTATCGTGGTTGGCTTGCTCCTCCTGGTCTTCATCCTCCTGCAACGCGGTCTGATGCGCGGCGCCTCGGGGAAGAAGTGAGCCAAAATAAACCCTTTGGGCCGGCGAAAATCGCCGGCCTTTTTCTTTTCCCCATGAAAACCCTGCTGCAATGGATCGGCGGCTGCTGCGCGCTCGCGGGCGTGCTCGGCGCCGCGGAAGTGAAAAGCCCGGACGGCAAACTCGTCGTCGACTTCAAACTCAACGCGGACGGCGTTCCCGTCTACACGCTCGCCCGCGCCGGCGCGCCCGTGCTCGGCGAATCGCGCCTCGGCCTCGTGCGGGATGACGCGGATTTCTCGCGTGGTCTGAAGTTGCTTTCGGAGTCGAAACCGGAACGCGTGCGGGACCGCTACGAACTCGCGGCCTCCAAGCGCCGCGAGCACGACTACCGCGCGATCCGCCGCGTGTTCTCCCTCGCCGACGCCCAAGGCCACCGCATGGACGTGGTTTTCCAAGTCTCCGACGAAGGCGCGGCGTTCCGATATGTTTTCCCGGATGCCGACGCGACTCCGCGAACGGTCAGCGAGGAGGCGAGTTCCTTTCGCTTCGCGGCGGACACCAAGGCCTGGCTCCAGCCGATGTCCGTCGCCAAGAGCGGCTGGGCGCACACCAATCCGTCCTACGAGGAGTATCACGAGCGCGAGATTCCGGTCGGCACGTCGTCCAAGCTCGGCGCGGGCTGGGTTTTCCCGGCGCTCTTCCGCACGGGCGACACCTGGGTGCTGTTGACCGAGGCGGGGCTCGGCCGCGGCTACTGCGCCTCACGCCTCGCCAACGATGCGCCGGGCGGCGAGTATCGCATCGGCTTTCCCGACAAGCGCGAGACCATCGGCGGGGAGTCGGTGAACCCGCGTTTCACGACGCCTTACACCACGCCTTGGCGCGTGATCGCGGTCGGCGATTTGAAGACGGTGGTGGAATCGAGCCTCGGCACCGACCTCGCGGCGCCGGCCATCGCGGGCGTCAAGCCGGTCGGAGCCCCGGGCAAAGCCTCCTGGAGCTGGCCCAAGCTTGGTGACGGCAAGACCGTCTACGACGTGCAGCGCAAGTTCATCGACTACGCCGCCGAGATGGGCTGGGGCTACTGCCTGATCGACGCGCTCTGGGACACGCAGATCGGCGAAGACAAGTTGGCCGAACTCTGCTCCTACGCCGCGACGAAAAAGGTCCAGGTGCTCGTCTGGTATAACTCCAACGGCAACTGGAACGACGCGTTCCAGACCCCGAAAAACCGCCTGCTCACGCGCGAGGCTCGCGTCGCGGAGTTTACCAAGCTGCGAAAGATCGGTGTGGCCGGGGTGAAGATCGATTTCTTTGGCGGTGACGGCCGTGCCTGCGTCGACCTCTATCTCGATCTCCTCGAGGACTCCGCGCCCTTCGGCCTGCTCGTGAATTTCCACGGCGCGACTCTGCCGCGCGGTTGGGAGCGCACCTATCCGCACCTCATGACCGTCGAAGCGATTCGCGGCTATGAGTTCATCACCTTCGGGCAGGACGCCGCCGATCGCGCGCCGGCGCACATGGCGATGCAGCCCTTCACGCGAAACGTTTTCGATCCGATGGATTTCACGCCGCTCTGCCTCGAAGGGCCGGGCAAGATCAAGCGTCGCACCACGGTCGGCGGCGAGCTCGCCACGACGGTGCTCTTCACCTCCGGCGTGCAGCACTACGTCGAGATTCCCGAGGTGATGGCGAAACAGCCGGACTACGTGAAGACTTTCCTCCGCGATATTCCGGTGGCGTGGGAGGAGTCGCGTTTCCTCGGTGGCTATCCGGGCAAGCAGGTCGTCTTCGCGCGCCGTGCGAAGGACGGCCGCTGGTGGATCGCGGGCTTCAACGGCGAGTCGGAGACGAAGACCGTGGAGGTTTCGCTCGCGGAGCTGAAGCTGAAGCGTGGAGCGGCGCTGGACTTGATCACGGATGCCGCGGCGGCGGGCGGTGGTTTCGAACGGCGCGAAGTGCAGCCGGACGGCAAAACGAAGACGCTACGCGTCGAGCTGAAGCCCGGCGGCGGCTTCGTGGCGACGGCGAGATAAGGTGTTTGAAGCGGGAAAGCCCGGCCTTCGACGAGGCCGGGCTTTCCCGTTACTACTACGGCCGCCGCCGATGCGGAAATCGGGCGGCGTCGCGCGGGCGCCTCAATGCGCGGGTCCGGTGAGGCCGCCCTCGGCCTGGAGCATGGGTTCGAAGGCGGCTTTGTCGGTGGCCTTCATGTAGGCTTCGCGGGCGCTGATCTCGCCGGCGTCGTAGCGACGTTTGAGCGAGGTATCCATCGAGATCATGCCATCGGCCATCGAGCCTTCGATGATGTTGCGGATGGCGGCGATGTTGCCCGAGCGGATGGTGCCGCCGAGGGCGTCGTGGGGCAGGAGAATCTCGTGCACGGCGCAGCGGCCGCCGGCCTTCTTTTTGCAGAGGAGCTGGGAGACGACGCCGCGGAGGCAGGAGCCGAGGGTGACGCGGATCTGGTTCTGCTCGTCGGCGGGGAAGGCGTCGATGATGCGGTCGATCGTCTTCGGGGCGTTGTTCGTGTGGAGGGTGGCGAAGACGAGCATGCCCATGGAGGCGCAGCCGAGGGCGAGGCGCATGGTCTCGAGCTGGCGCATTTCGCCGACGAGGATGATGTCGGGATCGGCGCGCATGGCGCCCTTGAGCGCGTCGGCGAAGGACTCGGTGTGTTCAAGGACCTCGCGGTGGACGATGACGGACTTCTTGTTCGTGTGGACGAACTCGATGGGGTCCTCGACGGTGACGATGTGGCGGGTGGAGTTGACGTTGATGTAATCCATCATCGCGGCGAGCGTGGTGGATTTACCGCTACCAGTGGGGCCGGTGACGAGGACGAGGCCTTCGCGGAGGTTGCAGAGTTTTTTAAGGGCCTCGGGGAGCTTGAGGTCTTCGAAGGAGAGGATCTTCGAGGGGATCTGGCGGAAGACGGCGGCCATGCCCCAGGCGTTGCGGAGGTAGTTGACGCGGAAGCGGGCGAGGCCGGGGATCTCGTAGGCGAAGTCGAGGTCGTGGTGCTTGACGTAGTGTTCCCAGCGGTGGGGGGCGCAGATCTCCTTGAGAAGCTCCTCCATGCGTTCGGGGGTGACTTTGGGAAACTGGGCGAGGTCGACCAAGGAGCCTGCGGCGCGGGCGCGGGGGTGGATGCCGACCATCATGTGGAGGTCGGAGCCGTCCTTGGCGCGCATGGCGCGGAGTAGTTCGTCGATTGCGGCGGGCATGGTGAGGAGGGAGCTAGGGGCGGGGAGCAGGGAGTCGGAAGGCGTTCGGATGAAGCGGGAGGGGAGCCGGGACGTGCGTGGTGCGATGCGAGAACGAGAACGATTAAGAGAACGAGAAGGAGTTCAGATCAGTCGGTGCCGGGGACGGTGGAGCGGACGGCTTTGTTGAGGATGTTCACGCGGGCGACCTCGTTGGTGATTTTGCCTTCGCGCCAGAGCTCGAGGATGGAGTTGTCCATCGAGATCATGCCTTCGCGTTTGCCGGTATCGAGGGCGCTGGGGATGCCCTGGGTCTTGCCGTCGCGGACCATGGAGGAGACGGCGAGGGTGTTGACGAGGATCTCGGTGGCGAGGACGACGCCGCCGGCCTTCGCGGGGAGGAGACGTTGGCAGAGGATGCCGCGGAGGCTCTGCGCGACCATGGCGCGGATCTGCGACTGCTGGCCGGGCGGGAAGACGTCGAGGAGGCGGTTGAGCGTCGAGGTGGCGTCGCTCGTGTGCATGGTGCCGATGACGAGGTGGCCGGTCTCGGAGGCGGTGATGGCCATCTCGATGGTCTCGAGGTCGCGGAGTTCGCCGATGACGATCACGTCGGGGTCTTCGCGGAGGGCGCCTTTGAGGGCGGTGGCGAAGCTGGCGGTGTGGTGGCCGGCCTGGCGCTGGGTGACGTTGCAGCCCTGGCTCTGGTGGAGGAACTCGATGGGATCCTCGACGGTGATGATGTGGTCGTCGCGGGTGCGGTTGAGCTGGTCGATGAGGGAATTGAGCGTGGTGGTCTTGCCGGCGCCGACGGGGCCGGTGACGAGGATAAGGCCGTTGTGGTAGCTGAGGAGGCGGTCGAGGACGGCGGTGTTTTTGAACCCGAGTTCGGCGGGGGTGCGGATGTGTTCGGGGACGATGCGGTAGGTGCCTTTGACGCCTTCCTTGTGAAGCATGAGGTTCACGCGGATGCGGCGTCCGCCTTCCATGGCGAGGGCGTAGTCGTAGTCGTGGGTCTTTGCGAAGAGTTCGGCCTCGTCGGGGGCGAGGAGGCAGGTGTTGAGGCGCTCGGACTGTTCGGCGGTGAGCGGTGTGTTGTTGAGAAACTGGAGAGCCCGCATGTTGCGGACGTAGGGAGGGGCGCTGGCGGAGAGGTGGAGGTC
>CBIHRE010000117.1:0-11651 GCA_966212385.1 uncultured Akkermansia sp.
CCAACCATAGATCTCGGCGGCCTCCTCCACCGTCTTCACAAAGGCCCCCGCCTCCCCCGCCGACAGGAACAAGTCGCGCCGGTAGTTGCCTCGGTTCAGCACATGATAAACCGCGTCGGGAAACTCGATTCTCAATTTCCGCGCCATAGCCGCACCAGAAGCCCCCTAATCCTCGGGGCACAAGCCAAAGCTCACAAAAATCGGCCCGACCCCGTCGGCTTGGCCGCAGTTACGCAGGAAGGACGGACAGTTTCATAATTGAGACCATTTCGATTGCTTGGCCCTGCTCCCGATACTGCACATGCACCGCAAAACCATCTTGGGAAAACCTATCCCAAAGCACTGATGCAGCCGGTTTCGAGTCGGCATCAGGCGCGCCAAGTAATCCGCGAACCTGTCCCCTCGAAAGACTGAAGGCTAAACCTAGTGGAAGACGGCCCAAGTAACCGGGGGAGGCACTGTTAGGTCCATAAAGATGTATCGTATCAATTTTATAATCCGGCCCCGACATTAAGGATATCCCTTGGTCCTCCGCTTCGATGTAAATTCGATCCTCGATGGCTTCGAGTTGCGCGACATTAGAACGCGACTCCAATAAATCCGCGATGACTTTATCACGTATATCCACCCCTAAAAGGTTTTCGCAACGTATAGCGTTCATGGGTTAGTCGTCTTCCTCGCAAGTTCTTCGGCTTGTTTACTGAGATCAACGCCGGTTTCCTTGCCGCGCGCGACAACATCCGTCGCTCCACGTTCTGCTGCAGCGGCCAAGTTATCCGCGTCTGCCGCCACTTTCTGAGGAGTATTTCGCCCTCCATATGTATCAGTCAGCACATGGGTTTCGCGCCTAATCGCAATTGAAGGATTGGAGTCCTTAAGCTCCTTCAATTCTTTAGGAGTGAGCTTACGGCCAAGTTCTTTTTCCTTCGCCGCGATCTGTGCTGCGGATGAGGGAACCTCATGGATATCCAGCCCATCGCCCGGCTGGGAGCGCTTCTTTAGATCGCCGTAAGTTCCTACGTCTCCTTCTTGGACTGAACGCGCCGAAGGGCCTCCCGGAATCGGGTTCAAGCTTTGCGAGTTAAGCACGATCGCCCCGCCTATCGCTGTCTCCACCGCACCGACGCCGACCTGGGCAGCGCCCGCCAAGGCAACGGGAGCGCCAACGATCACTCCAGTGCCAGCTGTCCCAACTGTGATTCCTCCACCGGCAGCAATGGCGCCACCACCAACGACCATATCCGTTCCACCTTTCGCAGTTAGCGTAATGCCAACTGCAAGGGCGGCTTTGCGCCCCATGTCTCGGCCGGTGTATTCGCTCCCATAACTTGCTGCGGGATGATCAATTCCTAACGTGCCTTCAATCGCACCCACCGCAAAACCGCCGGCAAAATTTACTGCCGTTCGGCCCCAAGATTTGGCAGTGCTCCACCAGCTCAAGCCCTCCGGATCGAACTTTGACCACGGGTTCTGGACGACGTAAGTATACATGTTGGGGCCGTCGACGAAGCCTAGGGGGTCGCGGGTGATGAAGGCGCCGGTCTCCAAGTCGCGGTAGCGGAAGCCTTCGTTGAGCAGGCCGGTGGGGTCCTCTTCCTTGGTGTTGGCTTTCTGGCGGTCGGAGGTGGCGCCGGATTCGGCGGTGCGTTTGCCGAAGGCCTCGTAGCTGGCGCGCCAAGTGGGCGTGGCGGCGGAGTTGGTGGCGACGACGACGTCGCCGCGGCCGTTGTAGTGCTTGTAGGAGGGCTGGCCGTCGCGCAGCGAGTAGAGCAGGCCGCCCACGCCGCCGCCCCAGTCGGAGCCGCGGACGTAGCGGGCCTGCGCGGTGGCGCCGACATAGTCGGCGACGCTCACGCCGCCGCTGAATACGCTCTTGGTGGCCGTGCCGGCTTCCGTGCGCTCCACGCGGCGGGTGCGGTAGTCGTAGACGTAGGCGTAGGAGCCGGCGCCGCCGACGGTGTTCTTGGTCAGCGAGACCAGACGGTTCTCGTAGTCATAGGCGTAGGTGTCGCTCTGGCCGCCGACCGAGCGGCTGGAACGATTGCCGTTGAAGTCGTAGCCGTAGGTGGTGACGGCGCCGCCGGCCACGGTGGCGGTCTGGAGCTGATTGAGGTTGTTGTAGACGTAGGTCGTGCTCTCGGTGGTGGTCTGTCCTCGGTAGGTCACGGCCACCGAGCGGCTGGAGCGGTTGTTGGCCGCGTCGTAGCCGTAGGTGGTGAGGGTGCTGCGGCCGCCTTGTGCGCTGGTCTCGGTGAAGAGGCGGTTGGCGTTGTCGTAGGTGTTGACGACGGTGCGCGGGGGCAGGGCGCCGGAGCCGTAGTGGTCTTCGGTGAGGGCGGCGACGTTGCCGACGAGATCGTGCGCCTGGGTCAGTTGCAGCACCGGCGTGCCGTCGGCCTTGACGGTGGTGGAGCCGGTGGAGCGTCCGAGCGCGTCGTAGCGGGTGTGGACCACTTCGCCGGAAGGGAGCTGCTGGCGCACGCGGCGGTCGCCGAGGTCGTAGCCGTAGATGGTGGTGCGGGTGCCGGAGAGGCCGGAGGTGGTCTCGGCAAGGGTTTCGAGGCGGTTGAGCGCGTCGTAGGTGGAAACGAGCGTGGTGCCGATGGAGCCGCCGTAGACGACCTTGGTGCGGTTGCCGGTCTTGTCGTATCCGTAGGTGTGCTGAACGCCTCCGGAGGTCTCGGTGGCCTGGCGGCCGAGTTCATCGTAGGTGTAGGCGACGTCGGCTTTGCCGCCCTTGCCGGGTTCGGTGACGGTCAGGATGTGGTTGAGCGCGTCGTAGGTGTAGGAGCGGTCGTCCTGCGAGCGCCCGATGTATTTGACGTCCTTCAGGCGGTGGCGGGCGTCGTATTTGTATTCGGTGCGACGGTTCTCCGAGTCGACGCGGGCGGTCTTGTTGACGGCGTCGTATTCGAAGGTGACGACGCGGGACGCGGGATCGGTCGTGGTGGTGAGGCGGTTCAGTCCGTCAAAGGCGAACTGGGTGCGCTGGTTCTTGCCGTCCCAGACGTCGGTGCGGTTGCCGGCGGCGTCGTAACCGTAGGTGACGGTGATGCTGGCGGCGTCGGTGGTGGTCTTGAGGCGACCGAGGGCGTCGTAGACGTTGGTGGTTGTCCGGCCCTTGGCGTCTTTGACGGTGAGGATGGCGCCGGCGGCGTCGTAGGTGGTCTCGGTGACGGGACGGGCGGTGGTGCCGTCGGGCAGAGGCACCGCGGGCGCGGTGACTTTCCACGGGCGGCGCGCCGAGTCGAACTCGGTATCGGTCACGAGGCCGAGGGTGTTCTGGACGGCGACGGGATTGCCGACGGGGTCGTAGAAGGTGCGCAGGGTCGGACGCGAGCTGACGCCGCTAATGGCATCGGTAACGGCCGGGGCCTGCGTGATGGTGCGGCGATTGCGATCGTCGTAGGTGTAGTCGCTGCGGCGCCCGAGCGCGTCGATGGTGTAGGCGACGTTGCCGTTGGCGTCGTAGCGGGTCTCCGCCACAGGACGAGAGCGAACGCCGGTGATGCCGTCGGCGACCTCGGGCGAGAAGACTTTCACCGCGCGGGCGGCCGAGTCGTATTCGGTGTCGGAGGCCCGGCCGAGGGAGTCGGTGACACGGTGGGCAAGCCCCGTGCTGGTGTAGGCGGTCGTGGTCGTGGCGGCCAGCGTCGTGCCAAACGCGTCGGTCACGGAGGTGGCGCGCCCGAGCGCATCGTAAACGGTCTTGATCACTTTGCGCGCGGAGCTGCCGTCCACCAAGGGAGCGGCGGGAGCGGTGACGGTGAGCAGGCGGCCCGCGTCATCGTAGGCCTTGTCGGTGATGGCATAGCCACCGAACTTGTATTGCACCTTCTCCTGTAGCGGGCGGTAGACGTCGTCGTAAGTCACCTCGGTCGTGAAGCCCCGGGCGTCGGTGAGCTTGGTCGGCTTCCATCCGATCGAGTCGAAGGCGCTGCCGCCAGGATTCTTCGTTAGGTCATATTCATAGGTCGTGAGGTAGTTAAGTCGCGGGCTCGCGCCGAAGTCCTCGGTCTTGTGCCAGAGGCGATTGAGCGAGTCGTATTCGAACTTGGTGACCGTGCCACGAGGATCGGTGATCGTTTCTTGAGCACCAAGCGGAGTGTAGGTGTAGGAGGTGACAATATCGACCGCTCGAGAATCGATCAGTCCGTTGTTGTTGAGATCCAAGGCTTGGGCGATGACACGGCCTTGGCCGTCGTAGGCGCGCAGGGTGGCCACGCCTTTTTCGTCCAGCTCGCGGATCTTGTTGCCTCGATCATCGTAGAAGAACTGGCGATTGTAGCCGTCGGCATAGTTGACCTGCTTCAGGCGATTGCGTTTGTCGTAAAAGAATTTGGTCACCTTGCCTCGCGGGTCGGTGGTGGTGAGTTTGTTCCCGTTTAGATCGTAGGTGTGGGTGGTGGTGAGCGCCAAACCGGCCGGATCCACGATCTCCTTCCACAACCTGCCCTCCGTATCGGGAACGTAATCGGTGACCAAATCGGCGACCCATGCGGGATCCGGGCTGCCTGAAATGGTGAGTTTTTTCACCGTCTTGCGGGTCATGAACCCGGGGAAAGTCCCGTTCCCGTAAGCGAATTCTGTCTTCTGGACCGGTGTCGATCCACCTGCGGGAATCACCCTCTCCTCCGTGCGACGGCCGAGGCCGTCCACCGTCCATTCGGTGCGGTTGCCGAGCTCATCGGTGCGCGAGGTCATGATACGCGAACCCGTCTGGTAGGTGAAGGACTGGACCTTCCCCAATGCGTTGGTCTGACTGGTCGGATCTTCGTAGAAGCCGTTGATGCCCTTCGTCAGCGGCAGTAGAAAGCGGTAGGCTTGCGGCGCCGTCCACGCGTCCGTGTAGGCATAAGAGGTGTCGTTACCGCTCATGTCCACCGCCGAGGAGAGCGCCATGCCGGCTTGCGGATCGAACGTATACGTCTCGCTGCCCGTCGTCCCGTGACTGATGGTCATGGTTCGATAGGCGATCAGCTTGGGTTTGGCTCCGTGGCCGCTCGGAATCTCGTTCAGGGACTCCACCAAGGGATTCGTCCAAGTATAGGTGCGCGACACGCCTCGCGCGTCCGTCACCACGACCTTGCGCCGGCTATCCGAGGTCAAGCCCCCGCCCAAGCCGTCGGGATTCAGTTTTTGGACCGACTGGTCATCAAAAGTCGCCCCCGCCTGCCCGGGCAAAGAGGTGCCGATCACTTGCCGCGGGTGGCCTGACGTCGCATAATGGCCGGTGAAGTGGTCGCTCGCCTTGTAGTTGTATTTCCCGGTGTTCAGCCGATAAGCGAACCCATAGGTGAAGCCGTTCGGATCGGTGATGGAAGACAGATCGCAGTGATAAAATGTATTCGCTGTTTCACCGTCGGGCAGAGGTTCGCCGTCGGTTTCGGTCACAAAATCATAATCGTAGGTCGTTTCGCCGCCGTCTGCCGCGATGACCTTGTCGAGCACCTCCACCATGTGGCCGTTGCCGGCATCCACGCTGACGTATTCGAACTTGGTCTCGTTGTCCTTGGCGTCCCAGATCGACGTGATATGCCCTGACGTGTTTTGCCGGATCCGGATCTGCAGGTCAGGGCGCTGGGCGCAATATATGCGTGACGGAACGAGGGTCTCGCCCGCGCTGTATTCATAGGTGAAATTCTGGCCATACTTGTCCGTGAGTTGGTATGCCCTATGATAACGCTCATATGTGTTGCTCACGGTGACCACCGGCATGCCGTCCCGATTCAGGTTCACCGAACCACCGGTTTCACGATTGGCCGGCAGGGTGTGCGATATCCCCGCGTCCGTGAAGTATATGGTCGTTCCATATTTGCGACGGAAGGTGAGGCCGGAATCCAAGGTCGCCAGATAGGCGGCCGCATCACTCTTGGAGGTGGGGAAGGCGAAGTAGCTGGTGCCCTGCTGGGGGTGGGAATATTGGAGGAACCGGTAGGTGGTTCCGTTCTCGTCGGTAACGTGGGCGTAAGTCAGGCCATCCAGCCCTGTGCTCATGCGGATATTTGGCGTCACGTTGCTGCTCCACCCCAAGCCGAAAGGAAGATCGGGCCTCTCGTGCGGGCGCAACCCGTTGCGATAATTCCACACTTCGGACGCCGCGTTGCGTCGAATGCTGAGCGCGAAATCGCTTCCCTCGACCGGCAGATATATGTCCGTGACGTTGTGTCGAAGCGCCAAGGTCATCGCGTCGACAAAAGTTTCCTCGGGCTGGGCGTCGCTTTCCGGCGCCGCTTGCGGCTTGGAATCCGACAGGGGCGCGCCATTTAGCGCGACTTTCCGGTATTTCGCCCCGGACATGTCATCCGCCGGGAAATCGTTGCTATATGAGTTAGACTCAACATATTTGAACTTGGCCGAATTCTCGGTCAGCACCACGCCGTCATAGGACGTGATTTTTAGTGTTAGAGTGATATCGTCACCGTCGTCGACCCCATCCAACGCCACTACGCGAAAATTATACGGCTTATGCTCGTCGAGTTCCGAAAACTCGTAACCATTCCATAAAAGCGTGCTCACCCCATCGATGTCGGCCCATACCTCGAAATCTTCGCTGGCACTCGCGTCCCATGTCAGCCTATAGGTCGCCCCGGGCAGATTCTCATAGTAGTGCGAGCCCGAGCCGGATTCGGTCATCAGGATATCGAAGCCGCTTTTGGCTTCGCCGTTTTCGGATCGGCTTATCGTTACGCCATCATCTTTCTCCTCCTCATCATGGTAGGTTCCATTGCCGGCAGGCACGGAAAGCTTTGGGAGGAATTGTAAGATGTAATGTCCATTTACCGACTCTGTCGCTCCATCCAGTTCAAATTCGCCGGACTCCGCCCCTGCCGGGGTCCATGATCTGGCTTGCTTCACATGATATCGTTCCTCGGGCTCCTTTGGGTTATCGTAATTGTAGTCTTCCACGAAAATTTCGACCCAATTCAATTGAGTGGCGTCGGTCCGGGCTTCGGCCAAAACCTTGTATTTAACCCGTCCTAATTTAAGGCCGTTTTCTTGCCATGATAAGTTGTGGTCCGCGTGATACCAATACGCATGCGGCTGGAATGCGTGTCGGTAAGACGCCTGCTCCCGCCTGGCCTCATTCCAGTTGATATATGCGTTATAGGATGCGATGACGTCCGCCTTGAATGCACTAGTTGTGTATGGGGTAGATAGCACGAACTCGAGCCTTCCGTCGCGATCCCAGTTGCTGTAATATCCTTGATGTGAATCGGTGTCGCCATCGTTGATTGTCAGAACACGCACAGTCTTGCTTTCCGTCTTGTTCCAGCCCCACCACCACCACTCGCTTATCAGCCAATTCGAACTTTCATACGGATCTCCTGCATTATCGCCGGAGCGGGTTACGGTCCACACTCCAGTCGAGGGATTGCGGGATGCTGACTCGCCCCAATTGCTTGAATCGTCGTAATCGTTACATCCACGATCGACTCCATACCACTCGGACGAATAATTATAATCACCTGACCCAGAATATGTTACAGAGTAACCAAGGGCGCCCGCCGCAGGATTGGGGGCCGCTGAGTAAGTCTGGCTCTGCGAGCCGCTCTTTCCCCAAGTGGTATACGTATGCCCGTGCCAGCATTCGTCGATAGAGCTACTGTGGTATTCGTAGTCGTAGTCGTCAGTTAGGGTGACTGATTCTTTGAGGTAGTATACCGGGGGGGTGGAGGCGTCGGTGTATTCCGCATATCCGATTTTGTTGCCGGTGGCTTGGCTGAAGACATATTTTATGCCCTTGTAGGACGGTGGCGTATAGCTATAGGATGCGCTTGGAATAGAGTTTTTGCCTGCGCGTCGGGACTTTATGCGAAACTCATATCGAACGCCCCCTTTCAGTCCGCTCTTGTGAATCTTTTCGATATTGTGCGCGGGGGTCGCAATTGAATTCCATACGCCGCCACTCTGGCTCATCTCAATCCTGAACCCGTCCACGGATGGTCCGCTGTAGGACCAGCTTATCGTCACTTCGGTCGGGTCGTAAACGGGGTTTCCGTTCTCATCCAATGGAACCCCTTCGGTCCTCATCGCTACATAAAGATTCCAAGGAGGCATCAAGGCATCTGGAGAGGGATCCAAGTCGTAAGGATCCGGATCGCCCCCCGGATTGGCTCCGGGATTGGTCGTGGCAGGCGGAATGGTTCCGGCTCCTGTGCCTTGCGTGGGCGTGTTGCTTATATTGGCAACAAATTCCACGTTGTCGGCCGGGATATGAGCCCGGACACGGACGGCGCTTCCTGCGGCTCCGGTCACCGTAAGGCCCACCGACGCTTCACCTTGCGCATTGGAGGTGGAGGTGGAGGCGCTTAGGAAGCCGGATCCGGAGATGATCTGGTAGCTAACCACCGTGCCGGCCACGGCCTGCCCGCGCCGGTTTACCACTTTCACCTTGAGCGGCAGGGCTAGATTTTGTCCGGGAGCCGCGCTCTGCCCGTCTCCCGATTGCACGAGCAACTGGCGCGCTTGGGCGGCGGCGTCGAAGCTGAATACATACTTCAGCTGCCCCGAGTTGGTTAGCGCATAGCTATCATCGTCTGCATTGGTCGCAGTCCATGGATAAATCCCGCCGCCCGAGACTTGAGGCATGCTATAGCCCAACGACGCAAATTGGTCATAAAACGGCTTGGCCACCGTTTTCAACTGCCCTTGGTTAAGGGCTGCGTAGTCATCGCGCGTGGAAGAGGGCTGCAACCACGGATTTATCAGCGTATAGATAGCTGGCGTCAGCCCCTCCGGCAGGTTGGCTTCAAGATTAAGCGCCGCCTGGTTGGACAGATGCTTGGCCTGGCCCAGATTCGCGGTCGCATAGTCGTCACTTGCAGGGTAGTCTTGAGGCCAAACAGGAGACGTGTTATTGGGATTCAAGCGCGCAATAACATCCTGCTCAAACCACCAATCGGGATAATGCGCGGGTTTGCCTGCCGGCACCGGGCCCGAAAGGAGCACGCTTTGAAACAAGGCAAGGCAAAGCCCCGCTGCGGATAATGGACGCAGAATCCTCATGGTGGGTGTGTTGCTCGTTCAGCTTTACAGTTCGGGATTGGTGCCGGAGGTAAATGAGCCCATGCCAATGTCCCCCGCCGCAGAAACACGAATGACGGCGCGATTTTTCACAGTCGTGTTCCCCGTTATGGCCACATCGCCACCCAGGTTAGATTTGCCCTGCACCGACAAGGAACCGGAAGTGCCAGGGCGGATAGTTACGTTGGCCGTGGTCGAATAATATGATCCGGAGGCGTCGGAGCCCAAGATGAGGTTAGGGGCATCGATACGAACCGTAGCCGCAGCCACAGTCAGTGTGTTATCGAATGAGAACGGGTAACTGCGTCCGATTTTCAGATCGGACGAACCGCTTCGGGTTATCACACCTGCACCAGGGAATAGAATTGCGTTCGCGTCGTTTATGCTGGTCACCCCATTAAGCGTGGTCGCGCCCGCAACATTTAGGCTCCCGCCTACGTTCACATCACCCGAGCCATTGACTACTGTGCCACCTGCCAATGTGGTGGTCCCGGTAAGTTGGGCCCCTGAGAGCGTTTTGTTGGTCAGGGTTTGGACCGCGTCACGCTGAACGGCTTCCGTCGGGAGGCGAGAAGCAGACAAGCTGCCTGTGGAGATATTAGCCGCGTTCAGGCCGGTGAGATTGGCGCCGCTGCCACCGGCCGAGGTGAGCACGGAAGCGCCGCCGACCGTCAAGGTGCCGCTGACCTTGGCGTTGCCCGAGACCTCGAGTTTTTCCGTGGGGCTTGCGGTATTTATGCCAACGTTACCGGAGGCCGAAACCTTGAACGTGTTCAAATTTACCCGGAAAATATCACTGGTTTGGCCGGACGCGGGGAAGACGTTAAATGTGGCGTTCGCCGAATCGAGCCCAACGCCGTATCTTCCGTATGAGAGGTTCTCAAGGCCGTTCGCAGAATCCCTGAAGGTGATCTTATAATCTGCTAGATTCGTCGCGCTGTCATGCCTTAACACCAAAGATTCCATTCCATACCAGTTGGTAAGAACCAGCGGCTTGGCGATGGAGCCAGTCTGGAGTCCCTTAAAAAGAAAACTACTGGTCGTTTCGATGTTGCCCGAAACTTGAAATTTTTCCGTCGGGGTCGTGGTTCCGACGCCTACGTTGCCCTCTTTAGTGATGGTCATCCGGGCATCTGCAAGCGTTGTAGTCGCATTCGTGGTAGAATTGTTTACTAGAAAATGAAGGGAGCCTACGCCATAACTACCTTTACGTTCATGTGCGATGGCAGCCTTCCACCACCCGCCGTTACCGTCGCCTTCGTTAAGAAAGCCGATCGCCACGGCGTTTCCGCCGGTTTCGGTGAAATCACGATTTTTCAGTGCAAGCGGGAAATTTAGACCATTGGTCGCGGTATCGACCTGCAGTTTGGCGAGTGGGTTTGTGGTGTTAATGCCGACATTGCCGTTACCGGCCACGCGCATACGCTCGGTTTCGTTGGTGCGGAGGATTACGTTGGAGCCGGTAACATTTAAATCCGCCCATGCGTTGAGGGCAGAGTTGTGGGCGCCAATGGTGGCACCATTCGTGTTGCTGGTCACATAGCCGGCTATCACCTTGTTTTGGCCGTCGGCACCGATGACTGTGGTGCCTTGCCACGAGGAGGCGGGGTTGACGGTGCCGCCGACACGAAGGCGAGCCGTGGAGCCGGAACCGGTGGTGGCGATGCCGGAGTTGACGATGGTGCCGGTGACATTGAGGTCACCGACGACATGAAGCTTAGAAGTGGGGGCGCTGGTGCCGATGCCGACGTTGCCGGAGGTGAGAATCGTGACCTTGGCCGCATCTGATGGGCCGATCATCATGGATCCGCTCACGCCATTGGTTATGTCTGCTCCGAAGATGCCGGTGTTTGTCGCCGTTGCAGTATTGCCACGACCAAAGACGTAACTTTTTGTGGCGGCCGCTTCGATGCTGTTGAACGAGCCGAAAGCGGATGAGTAGAGGAGATTTTGATACCAGCCATTATTGGGGTTGGCGTAGCCGTAGTTGTCGAAGACCACATTGCAATAGCCGAACGCCAATCCTCCAGCCCCCGTCACCTCGTTTCCGAGGCCTACGACAGCGGACTCCACCGTGCTGGCATAAGTGTAATTCGATGAGCCGAGATTTACGTTGTAGTAGCCGGCCGTGCTATTATAGAGTCCAAACGAAACACCTTCGTTTCCAGTAGTTGTATTTGAAATGCCCACCGATACGGAGCCGCTTCCGGATGTCACTTCGGTTGGTCCGGAGCGGAAGCTTTGAATGTCTATTGAATTTGTTCCGCGCGCGTTGCCGGTGGTGTCTCCTAAAATGAGCGTTGCGGCGTAGGTGCTTGGAAGGGTCGCGAAGAGGGCGAGGAGTGTTTGGGTGAGGATGCGCATAAAAATCCGGATGTTACCTAGGGGTTTTTTCTTATGCGTTAGTTATCTGTTTTGCCGGTGTTTGGGAGAATATTTGGGAATAGGATCGTAACTCATTAATCGACAGAAGGTTGTTTGTAAATTTTCCGCTACTGAAACGAAAAAGCCCCGCCGCAGAGTTGTGGCAGGGCTTTGAACATATGCTTAAGGCAAATCTATTGTGTAAACAGATCCGTCGGGGTGCGGGCGAAAAACTCTTCCATGTAGGCGGTGGTGGCTTT
>CBIHRE010000118.1:0-11637 GCA_966212385.1 uncultured Akkermansia sp.
AGCTGAAGCCGGTCTGAAACTTCAGGCGGATCACCTCCTGCTGGTTCGCGGGCAGGCGATCGATGAGGCGCAGCAGCTCGGCGCGCGTCTCCTCGGCCTCGAGCGCATGGCCGGGGCGCGGATCCGTCGCCAGGAGTCCGGGCGAGGCATCGGCGCGGGGCGAGTTGGCGACTTGTTCGAGCGAGCTCATGCGTCCCTCCTTCCGCAACACGTCGATCGCGCGGTGGCGGCAGACGGTGAAAAGCCACTCGGACAAATGCGTCTCCACCTCGACACGCGGAGCGGCAAGCAGGCGCACGAAGACGTCCTGCACGACGTCGCGGGCGCGGTGGGGGTCGCCCAAAAGGCGGCCGGCGTAGCGCAGCAGCGCCGCTTCGTGCGACGCGACCGCGCGGGGGACAAAATCGTCCGTCGGTTCGATAGATTCATGGCGGGGCTCCCGTTTCATCGGTGGGTGTTCACCAAGCTCCACGGCCGGCCCCGCGGTTTCTTAGAAATTCGTGCGAACTCGCGGCGCTTCGCCGTTCACGGCCCGGCCGCCTCGGGCTGCGCTTTCGGCTTGGCGCTCGCCACTTCCGCCATGGCTTTTTCGATCCGAGCAAGCACCCCATCCAAAGGCGCAAAGGCGAGGCGTCCCGGAGCCTGCGGGTCGTCGGAAAACCAGTCGACCTGGGCGCCGGCGATCGGGCGGAGAGACAGATGCCAGTTCGAGCCCTTCCAGAGTTGGCCGTCTTTCTCCAAGAAAACCAGAAAGCGGCCCTCCGTCAGCGGGCACTGCGCGCAGAGGAAGGTCTCGGCGCCACGAAGCACAAAAACCGCCGGAAGGTCTCCTTTGAGCGTCTTCTCGACCTTCGCGTCCGCCGCCTGCCGATAGGTCCAGTGCTCGCCCCGCGTCTCGGCGTCGCGCACGGAGCTGAGCGTGACGATGGCGATGGCATCCGCTTTCGCGATCATCTCCGCTTCGCCTTGAAAATAGGCTTTGGCAAACATCCCCGGGCCGAAGGCGAGGAACAGAACGGCATATCGGAGGAGGAATGTTTTCATCGGAGTTTCAGCGGGTTCTTCGGATGGCCGGTTTTGGGCGGAGTGTGCGAAGGATTAGACGCGCGAGCCCGGCGTTTCTTGGAAGATTCCTCAAAAGAAAGCTCCCTAGCCACCCGTTTCCCGGCGAGCCGCCCTATCGGGACCCGACCGCTCGAGCGCGCGGACGTTTGCGGAAACGCTTCCAAGCGCCAGCCTGTGCGATCGCCCCATGTTTCGCGTCCTCGCCGCCCTGGTCCTTCCTATCGTTTTTGCCTGCGGTCTGTCCGCCCAAAGCGGGCCGACCCGCAACATCCTCTTCCTCGGCGACAGCCTCACCGCCGGCTACGGCCTGCCCGATCCCGCCTCGCAGGCCTATCCGGCGATCATCCAGCAAAAACTCGACGCGCTCGCCGCCCCCGCCGACTCGCCGCGCTGGCGCGTGGTCAACGCCGGCGTCTCCGGCGACACGAGCTCGGGCGGCTTGCGGCGCGTCGACTGGGCTCTGCGCCAGCCGATAGCGATCCTCGTGATCGCGCTCGGCAGCAACGACGGGCTGCGCGGCCTCGACCCCGCCCTCGTGGAGCGCAACCTCGAGGCCATCGTCGCCCGCGTTCGCGCCAAGCAAGCCGACGCGCGTATCCTGCTCGTCGGGCAGCGCATGCCCTCGAGCATGGGGGATTACGCCGCGCGCTTCGACGCGGTCTTTCCGTCCCTCGCGAACAAGCACGACTGGCCCTTCGTGCCCTTCCTGCTCGAAGGGGTGGGAGGCGTGCGAGAGCTCAACCAGGCCGACGCCATCCATCCCAACGAAGAAGGCCACCGCCGCATGGCCGAGACCGTCTGGGCCGGGCTCGCGCCGCTCGTCGTCGAGCCGACGAGCGGCGGCGAAACGCCCGCCGCCACCACCCGCGGTCCGGCCTCCTGAGCCGATCCCGCGGGTCGACGAATGGCCGGCCGATCAGGGCGTCCAGACCGTGGCCGGCTTCGAGGCGACCGGGCCGATGGTGGTTTCGCGTCCGGCGGCGTCACGGACCTGGATCCAATACCAGTAGGTCGTCTCCGCTTCCGGCACCTGGTCGAGATAGAGGCTGGCGGGCGGGTAAAGCGTGGCCACGCGCGTGCGGCCCGCGGGGGTTTCCCTGGTGTTGCGATAAAGATCGTAATGTTCCGCCGCGCCCTCGGGCAGGCTCCAGGTGAGCGACACCTCGCGGCCGTTGCGCGCGGCCTCGAGCTTCGGGACGGCGGGCGCGGCGCTCGCCTTCCCGCCCTTGGCATGCAGGAACTGCGCGGGCTGCAGCGCGCCGTCGGTGAAACGAATGTCGTCCAAGCTGCCATCGACGTAGTCGACGTATTTGCCACCATACCAGCCGCGGCCGAAGATCCAGTTCGCCCCGCTGACGGCGAGGGCGTTGTTCGTGCCGGTGAGCGCGGTCGACGCGGCGAGTTGGTAACCGGCGCCGTCGCCGCTATCGATATACATCGAGACCTTGCTGCCGTCCGAGACGAGCGCGGCGTGATACCACTGGCCCTTGCTGGCGGCGAAAGACGACTCGAGCATGTAACGCCCGCCGTCCACCGTCGCGAAATCGAGGCGGATGCGGTTGTTCACCCCGTTTTTCTGGAAATAAAAATCGGCTTTGGACGCCCCCGCCCAGCTGCTGCCGTCGCGCCCGACGATGGTCCGCCAGTCCTCGAGCTTGTTGAGCCGGAACGAGACTTCGATCGTCCAGACGGACGGAGACCAGTTGTTGATTCCCGGGTCGACCGTGTAGCCGTCCTGGTTTTTCGAAAGACGGCAGCAAAAGCCGCTGCCCGTCATCGTCTCGGACGAGTAGGAAGGTCCGACCAGATTGTCGTAACCATACAGGAGATAGCCATTTCCGGAAAGATCATCGGCCGGACGAACGGAGAAAGACGTCCCCTCCGATCCGGAATCGAAGTTCCAGTGGGCCAAGGTCTTTTGCGCCAAAACCGAAGGCGCCGCGAAGAGCAGACCGCAGGCGCAAACGGCGGCGGCCGCTAGGGAGGATGAGTGCATGGGACGGGGGTGGGGTTGACGGACGACACAGCCGCTGGCTGACCGCATCGGCTGCCAGAGGCCATGCTTGGAAGAGGTTTGTCGGGACAACCGTAAAGTCCCGGAGCAGGAAGATAAGCCTAGAGATGTATCAAAAGCGTGTGATTTTGGCTCCGCATGCCTCAGGACGAAAGCAGGGCCCTCATCGGTCGCCGAAGGGCGGAATCGTCGACCGTGTAAACTTGTCGTTTTCCCCGCGCCCTTCTGCGTAATCCGCGGTCAAACCCGGCTCGATGCCCATCGCCTCCTCCGCCCCTTCCCCCGTCTCCCGGCTACGCTGGCTTTATCCGCTGGCGCTGGCGGCCACGGTCGTGATCGCGTCGAGCCGCAGCCAAGTCGCGGCGCCCACGATCAGCTATTTCGACAAGATCGCCCATTTCAGCGTCTTCGGGCTCCTCGGGTCGCTCATCGCCCGCTGCCCGGGCGTGCGCCGCTTCCGCTACGCCATCCTCATCGTCTCGCTCTTCGGAATCAGCGACGAGTTCCGGCAAAGCTTCACCCCCGGCCGATCGGTGGAATTCGCCGACTGGATGGCCGACACGCTCGGCGCCGCCATCGCCGTGAGCCTCTACGCCTTCTGGCCGTGGTATCGGCGGATCCTCGAGTTTTCACTCCGCCTGCGCCGCGCACGCCGCGACGCCTCCGCGCCCGCACCGCTCGCCACCGACTCCGCGTCGACCGGACAAACCGCCCCCGCCTCCTGACTTTGACCGCGGATCACACGGATTGGCACGGGTGGAAAACTCTCCCTATCCGTGTCCATCCGTGAAATCCGTGATTAACTTTTTTCTCCGCCGATGAGTCCCGCCGAAGCCTCCGCCCGCATCGCCGCGCTGCGCGCCGAAATCGCCGCCCACGACGAGCGCTATTACCGCGAGGCCCGCCCGCTCATCACCGACTTCGACTACGACAGGCTGAAGCGCGAGCTCGCCGACCTCGAGGCGGCCCATCCCGCGGCGGCCGCCGCGCTCGGTCTCGCCTCCCCCACCCGACGCGTCGGCGACGATCGCAGCGAAGGCTTCGTCCGCGTGAAACATCGCCAGGCGATGACCACGCTCGACAACACCTACGACGAAACCGAGCTGCGCGAGTTTTGCGCCCGCCTCGCCCGCCTCTTCGGAAAGGAGCAACTCGCCTACTCCGTCGAGCCCAAGATCGACGGCGCCTCCATCTCGCTCACCTACGAAAAAGGCCGCCTCGTGCGCGCCGTCACCCGCGGCGATGGCGAGGAGGGCGACGACGTAACGCCCAACGTCAAAACCATCCGCAACCTGCCGCACGAGCTGAAGCGGCCTCCCGCGCCCGTGAAACGCGCGGCCTCCAACGGGCTCGAGCTCGAAGACGACCTTTTTTCCGCATCCTCCGCCGAAGCCGCCGCGCCCGCGCCCGATTTTCCCGACCTGCTCGAGATCCGCGGCGAGGTGTTTCTGCGCTTCGACGAATTCGCGCGCATCAACGCCGCCGAACAGGAGGCCGGCCACGAGCCCTACGCCAACCCCCGCAACCTCGCCGCCGGCACGCTCAAGCTCCTCGACTCCGCCCTCGTCGCCTCGCGCCGCCTCGAGATCGTCCTCTACGGCCGCGGCGCCTGCGAACCCGCCCTGCCGATCAAAGCGCAACACGAGTGGCACGCGCAGCTCGCCGCCTGGGGCCTGCCCGTGCTCGAGCACCGCCGACATGCCACGGGCGTCGAAGAGGTCGTCGCGGCCATCCGCGAAATCGACGCGGTCCGCAAATCGCTTCCCTACGCCACCGACGGCGCGGTCGTGAAGCTCGACGACTTCGCGCTTCAGGCCCGCGCCGGCTACCGCGGCGAGGGCCAGAGCGCGCGCAAGCTCTCCCCGCGCTGGGCCGCCGCCTACAAGTTCGCCCCCGAGCAGGCCGAGACCCGCCTGCGCGACATCACCATCCAGGTCGGCCGCACCGGCGTCCTCACGCCCGTCGCCGAGCTCGAACCCGTTCAGCTCGCCGGCACCACCGTGGCCCGCGCCACCTTGCACAACGCCGACGAGATCCTGCGCAAGGACATCCGCGTCGGCGATTCCGTCCTCGTCGAGAAAGCCGGCGAAATCATCCCCGTCGTGGTCGCGGTCAACGTCGCCAAACGTCCGCCCGAGTGCGCGCCCTATGTTTTTCCGAAAGCATGCCCGGTGTGCTCCACCGAAGTGCAACGCCTTCCCGGCGAGGTCGCGATCCGCTGCCCCAACGCCGACTGCCCCGCGCAGCTCGTGACGCGGCTCGACTACATCGCCGATCGCAAGGTCCTCGACCTTGAAAGCCTCGGCGGAGTCGTCGCCGAGGCGCTGGTGAAAACCGGCCAGGTGCGCGACGTTTTCGATCTCTTCTCGCTCGAGGCGGACAAACTCGGCGCGCTCAATCTCGGCACGCCGGACGCGCCGCGCATCCTCGGCGTGAAAAACGCCACCAAGATCGTCGAAGCCATCGCCCGCGCCCGGGCCATGCCGCTCGACCGCTGGCTGCTCGCCCTCCAGATCCGCGACGTCGGCGGCGCCACCGCGCAGGATATCGCCGCCGCCCACGGCACGCTCGAAGCCGTGGCGAACTCCGAACTGCTTCCGCGTCTCGCCCGCCTCGCCGACGTGATGGACGAGATGGCGCGCATCAGCCCGCGCTCGCGGCTCAACCCGCCCAAGGACGAGGCCGAACGCGCCGAGCGCGTCGCCCGCCACGCCGCCCTCGCCGGCGAGCTCGTGGAGCTGGAGACTATCCGAGAACGCAGCGCCGGCGCCGAGAAGATCGGCTACGAGGCCGCGCGCAACACGGTGGGCTTTTTCGCGAGCGAGCGCGGACGCCACGCCGTGAAACGTCTCGCCGAGCTCGGCATCTCGCCGAAGGCCGCCCGCCTCGCCACCGCCGCCGGCCAGGGCGCGCTCGCGGGGAAGACCTTCGTGCTCACCGGCACCCTGCCCACGCTCTCACGCGACGAGGCCAAGGCGCTGATCGAGGCCGCCGGCGGCAAGGTGAGCGGCAGCGTGTCGGGAAAAACCCACTACGTCGTCGCCGGCGAGGAGGCGGGCTCGAAGCTCGACAAGGCTCGCTCGCTCGGTGTCGCCATCCTCGACGAGGCCGGACTCAAGGCGCTGCTCGCCTGAACATCCCGTTGAACGCGGATCACTCAAATGGACGCGGATAAAAATCCTCCATGCCGCGCCCACAAAGCCCGGTGGGCGGGTGCGTCCCTGCGCCCGCCTTCCGCCGCATGCTCTCTCCGATCCACGGGCGGAGGGACCCGCCCGTCCACCCAAAGTCCGTAATCCGCGGTTAAAAAGCTCCCGCCTTTTCCCCACCCCCATGACCGACGACGCCTTTCTCGACGACCTCTCGCGCCGGGCTTTTCGATACTTCTTCGACACCGCGCACCCGCACACCGGGCTCGTTCCCGACCGCGCCAGGGCCGACGGCTCCAAGCCCGGCGACATGGCCAGCGTGGCCGCTACCGGCTTCGGCCTCACCGCGCTCGTCATCGGCGCCGAGCGCGGCTGGGAATCGCGCGCCGAATGCCGCGCCTGCGCCGAACGCGTGCTGCGCACCCTTTGGCGCGACGCCGCGCACGAGCACGGTTTTTTCTACCACTTCCTCGATACCCGCGCCGCCCAGCGCGGCTGGGATTGCGAGGCCTCGAGCATCGACACCGGCCTGCTCCTTTTCGGCGCCCTCTCCGCGGCGGCCTACTTCGGCGGCGTGGTCGCGGAGCTCGCGCAAGCGATCGAAGCGCGCGTCGACTGGCCCTGGTTACTCGACGCCGAGAACCGCATCAGCCACGGCTGGAAACCCGAACGCGGAAAACTCCCTTGGAGCTGGGACCAGTTTTCCGAGCACTACGCGATGACCTGGTTCGCCTGCCACGACGCGACGAGGCCAGCCCCTGCCACCACTTGGCGCGCCTGGCGCCGCACGCCCTTCGTGGAATATGCAGGCGAACGTTTCCTGCACCACCCTCCGCTCTTCGTGCACCAGTTCCCGCAAGCCTGGCTCGATTGGCGCGGCTATCAGGACGAGGTGAGCGGGGTAAATTTCTTCGCGCAGGCCTGCGCCGCCACGCGCGCGCAAAAACAGTTCTGCAAGGATCTGAGCCACCGTTTTCCCGTCTACGGCGAAAACGTCTGGGGTCTCACCTCCTCCGACGGCGCGGCGGGCTACCTCGACTGGGGCGGCCCGCCGATCCAACCGGGCGCGGTCGATCCGCGCATCGACGGAACCGTGGTGCCCTGCGCCGCGGCGGGTTCGCTGCCATTCGTGCCGGCCGACTGCACCGCGGCGCTCCGTGAGATGCACGCCCGCTGGGGCGACAAGATCTACGGGCCCTACGGCTTCGCCGACGCCTTCAATCCGCACACCGGCTGGGTCGGGAGCGACGTCATCGGCATCGACCAAGGCATCACGCTGCTCATGGCGGAAAACCTCCGCAGCGGCTTCGTCTGGCGTCTGATGGCCGCATGGCGGCCGGAGTAGGCTCGTTGCGAAAATCTGCTCTCTTTTCGACTTCAGACCTTGTGTAGCAGTCGTCCGGAAAATTCAGCGCTACAAGGGATAGGTATACACGCCACCCAAGCTCTCGAAGCCAAAGCGATAAATAACGAGATAAGCGAAAACCGCCACAAATAGCAGCGCGTAAAAACTACGGCTCGCGAAGGCGAGGACGCCCGAAAGCAAAAGACAAAGTATCCAAGCGGCCTCCCACTGGTAATGGAACGGTTCGTAGGGCGGATGATCCATATGCCCCCCGATGCAGACATGATTGTGGTAGCACCAGATCGAACCCCATACACCGAGCCCCCCGACCGCGGCCCCCGCTCCGAGCACAGGCCATGAGCCGACCCAGCCCGCGGAAAAAAAGCCCGGGCGCGTTCGGCGCGCGATGGCACGCACGACGAAGACGATACCCACGCCCATCAGCACGGGAAGCGCGCCGCTAACCGTATATATTTCGCGCCAATGCTCGGACGGCCATGAACGCTTCATCAATCCGTGTAAGACCGTCTGGATAACCGGAGCGGCGACGCCGCAGGCCACCGAGTAAAGCGCCGCGGTGAACGGAGACCACGGAATCGCAGGCTGACGAAGCAAATGTGGACGAAGCGCCCAGCGCGCCGCGATACGGTCAACCCACAAGATCCTGCGATTCAAGACAGACCAAGCTGAAGCGGAGCGCGGCACACCGCTATTCTGCCGGACCGAGCACACCTATCAAAAGATCAGAAGCCCTTCTGGCGGAGCGCCTCGTCGAGCTGCTGCATGAAAAGTTGCGCGTCGTCCTTGCTCGGGCGGTAGCCGGGCTGGCTGATCTCGGTGAAGCCGGGGCGGCCGTATTGGTCGACGATCCACTTTCCGGTCACGCCGTCGCTGAAGGTCACGCTGCCACTCGCGATCGCGCCGGGGATCAGCGTCACGCCGTCGACGTCGACGCTGACACCGCCGGGCGCGGGCGGAAGCGCGTCGTCCTCGGGCAGGGCGGCTTCGTCGGCGGGAAGGTCCTCGGAAAGGTCGTCGGCACCAGCGCCGGAAGCCGCGGCTTGCGCCTGATCGAGCGGGGCTTTTTTCGCCGCCGGAGCCGCCGCCGCGACGGGTTTGGCGGGCGCGGCGGGCGCGACCTTGGCCTTGGTGACGTCGGACGTGTCGGCCTTGGGCGCGGGGTCCTTGAGGGTGAGGTTGAGGTCGTCCACGAGGAAGCGGACCTCCATGTAGGTCATCGACACTTGGAACTGGTCGCGGAGCTTTTTCTGGACGGCGGAGAGGTTGTCGCCGGCGACGATCCAGGAGGAAACAGCGGCTTTTTGTTCGGGCGTGAGAGACATGGGAGAAAAGAGGCGGGAACCTAGAAAACCTTCCGCGCAAGGCAAGCGGGCGCGGGATCGCTCACCGCACAAAAGTCTCCTTCACCCGCCGCGAAATCACCAGATAGGGCACCCAGACCAACGCACCGAACGCGGCCTGCCCGGTCTGCCGCCAATCCACCGTCGCCGTGCTTTGATCGGACACCAAGCGGACCAGCCCGAGGTCGATCAGCGGATAAAACACGGCGACAAGGAAGAGCGCGATGTTCCAGGCGCGGGCTTCGCGACGTCGCAAAAAAACCAGCAAAGCCGAGGTCCATACGAGGAGGACAAAGGCGATCGCGCAAACGAGCTCGGCCAAGATCAGAAACGCGAGCAGAAGATTTCGTCCGGCGCCATCATGGGTGAGATTCTCCCAAGTCGTAAGATCGAAGTAGCCGGATGCGCCGTGGACGCTCGACACCACGACGGTGATGCAGCGCATCACCGCGGTGAACGCGAAAAACGCCAGCCAGCCCCCGATGCCCGGCGCGGCATATCCAGGCAAAAGCGGCGGGGACGAGGACCCGCGGCCTCGACGCAGCGTGCGCCGGATGACGATCTCGCGGTCCCCCAGCCCCGCCGCCGCGCCGGCGAGCACCCCCGCGCCCGGTTTGCGGCGGACGCGGGGGGGGGGGGGGGGGTGGGGGGGGGCGGCGACCGGCCGCGTGTCCTTATCGAGGATGATCGAGAGATCGTTGCGGATTTTGGCGAGACTGGCGGCATGCTCGGCCACCTTGTCCGCGGGCACGTGATCCTCTTTGGCACGGTAATGGTAAGTGAGGACGATGTCCTCGCCCTGCTTGCGCACGGTAGAAACGTAACGCTCGAAACCATTCTCCACCGTAAGATCAAAGGGCTTCATGTTCCATGGCTCGTGCGGCCGGAACCGGATCTCGGCGAACGAATCGCTCGGATAGGAAAGCGCCAAGGGAGCCCGACGCGTCTGCGTGCCTGGCACTCGAACAAGGTCCGAAATGCCGTAGGGATAGAGCTCCGCGTTCCACACGCCGGGCGTTTTTTCCGTCCAAAAGCCGGGCACGGTATAGAGCTCGCGCGTCTCGACGCGGTTTCGCTCGAGATCATCGGTCCAGGTCACCGGCTCGCGCGAAGTGGCGCCGGGGAACTTCTGGAGATAGTAATTGAGATAGTCTCGCGTGAGGATCGCCGCAGTGGTTCCGGAGAGGTAGGAACGCATGTGCGTGGCGCGATCCCCGCCGAAGGAGCTGCGCACCTCCATATCCGCCGGTTTCCCGAAGCCGTGGCTGGTAAAGGTGATCTCCTCCCTGACGGAACCCTCCGCTCCCTGTGGACGGCTCATATCCGTCAATCCGGTCTCGCCCGCGCGCACGACGAGCGCTTGGCCGAAGTCGTGCGCGGTGCGTTCGTCGAGCGGGCCGGCCTGGTGGCGGCGGGTGGAGTCCAGCCAGCGCGTCTCGCCGCCGGGGAATCGCACCCGGGCGATCACGTGATCGAAGGCGAGCGGCGAGGGCAGGACGGCGTGCAGACCGGGCTCCTTGGCGGCCCGGCCGAGCGGCGTGCGCAACGGGCGACCGAGGCTCGTGTTTACCAACGCGGGATCGGCCTCGACGCCCAGGCCGCGCAGGAGCGTGCAGAGCAACAGGGTCTTGTCTTTGCAGTCGCCGAAGCGGCGCGCGAGGGTGTCCGCCGGCGGCGAGGGGCGGTGGGAATTGGCGCCGAGCTCGATGCCGAGGTAGCGAATCTCCTCCTGCACGAACGCGAGCGCCGCGCGCACGCGGCCGTCGAGGTCCGGCGCGGCGGCCCGAAGTTCGTCGATCTTGGCGCGGATCGCCGGACTCTCCTTGGCGACCGCGTAAAGGGGCAACGCCCAAGCCGCGACCTCGCCCCAATCCGCGAACTCGCTCAGTTGCAGCACAGGAAAGGTCACGTGCCAGCTCGGCCGGTCGGCGTCGCCGATGATGCCCGACAGAGGCGAACGTTCCCACAACAGCTCCGCTTCGCCCGACACCAACCTGCGCTCACTCGGAGCCCATCCCGCCTCGCCCTGCACCCGGCGGAACAAGCGCGCCGGCGCCGCGGGTCCGATGATGCGGTAGCGAAACTGGCGCACCGGCTTGCTCCAGCCCAAGAGCAAGGTGTCGACGAAATGACGGTCGAACACGGGGTTGGCGCCGGTGATGGTGTAGGCGTAGTCGATCACGTCGCCCACGCGCACGTCGCGGAGCTGGAGGATCGCGGTGAGGCGCCCATCGTAGAGCAGGCGATCGCGGTCGCGCTCCTGCCGGATGACGTCGAAGTCCGACAAAGCGAGGCGCTCCTCGGCCCGCCCGCCTCGAATCACCCGGACATGGTGAAAGGCGATCGTCTCGTAGCCGGGATCAAAGGCGAAAGAGAGCTCCGCGGCATCCGACAGCCCCGCGGCGGAAGCCACCCGGTAGGCGTAACGCACGAAGGAAGAGCGCCGGGAGACGAGGACCTGACGTTCGCTGACCAAGTAGTCGAGATCGGCGGTTTGCTCCTCGGCGAGCGGCACGTCTTTCGCTGCGTCGAGCGGTGGCGCGACCCAGTCGGGAATCGGCGCGAGACTGAGCGCCGGATGCGGTGAGACCGCCTCGGCGGCCCGCGCCGACGCACCGCAAAACAGCACGGCGGCGAACCACGCGAAAACAAGGCGCAGAAATAGTGAAGCCATGGCATTCCGGGGAGAAAAACAGCCGGAAG
>CBIHRE010000119.1:0-11613 GCA_966212385.1 uncultured Akkermansia sp.
ACCGCGTCGAGTTGGGAACTCCGGCCGAAGGGGGCGACCGTCGCCGCGCACTTCGCTCTCGGCAAAGATACACGGGGCCTTGGTGTCGAGCAGAGCCGGGAGGATCTGTTCGTCGGTCAATTTTCCCAACTGGGCGCCATCCAACCTCGCTTCAAGTCGTGCGCCCGGCCGTGCGGATCCGGAACGAAGATCCGCGGCATGGCGGGCAAGCTTGGCCTGGGTTTCGGGTGGCACGATCAGGGAGCAGGGCATCGGAGGGAAGGGGAGCTTGGGCGCGGGCAGGGGATAAAACCACGGCGAAGGCAAATTACGTCTTGCGCTAGTGTGGTCAAAAAGACTAAACATAAGCATGCCCGCGAATCAAGCTCTCATCCCCACGCCTGCCGACACCGACGCGTATAAATTCTCGATGGCGCAGTATGCCTTGCATCAGGCGCCGACGGCGATGGTCGAATACAAGTTCGTCAACCGCAGCCAGGTTGATCTCCGTCCCCTGCGCGACGAGATCCGCGAGCAGATCGACGCGCTGGCCGACCTTACCTTCACCGAGGAGGAGATCGCCCATCTCGGACGGCATCCGTGGTTCACGCCCGATTTTCTGATGTTCCTGCGGATATTCCGCTTCGATCCCCGCTCGGTTGAAATCGCGGAGCGGGACGGCGTGCTCGACATCCGGGTGGAAGGGCCGTGGCTGCATCGGATCTTCTTCGAGATCCATGTTCTCGCCATCGTCACCGAGCTGCATTTCCGCCGCACGGTGGTCGTCGCGGATCGCGAAGCGGCTTACGCCGCGGGACTAGACCGCTTGCGCGGCGAACTGGAGTTGGTGAAGGCCTTCACGCGGAGACACGGCGAGGAAAAGCCCTTCAGGCTGATCGAAATGGGCACGCGTCGGCGGGTGAGCCGGGAATACCAGAGCCGCGTCCTCGATCTCCTTCAGGCGGAGATTCCCGAGCAACTGTTCGGCACGAGCAACGTGAGCTTCGCGCGCGAAAAAGGGCTGCGCGACATCGGCACCATGGCTCACGAGTTCCTGCAGATTCACCAGCAGACGGGGCCGCGTCTGGAAAATTCGCAGAAGTCGGCGCTGGAGGGCTGGGTGCAGGAGTATCGCGGGCACCTCGGCATCGCGCTGACCGACGTCATCACCTACGACGCCTTCCTGCGTGATTTCGACCTCTACTACGCGAAGCTCTTCGACGGCGTCCGGCACGATAGCGGCGACCCCTTCCTGTTCGGCGAAAAAACCATTCGGAAGTTCGAGAGCCTTGGCCTCGACCCGCGGACGAAGGCGGCGGTATTCAGCGACAGCCTGAACCTCCGGAAAGCCCTGCTGCTCTGCGAGGCCTTCGAGGGTCGGATCAAGACTTCGTTCGGCATCGGCACCACGCTCACCGCGTCGATTCCCGGATACAAGGCGCTCAACGTGGTGATGAAACCGCTCCGCGTGAACGGCCGCCCGGTCGCCAAGATTTCGGACGCCCTGGGCAAGAGCATCTGCGACGATGCCCAGTTCCTCGGCTACCTGCGCAACGTCTTCAACGTGCGTGAGCCCGAGGCCTTGGCGCTTCCGCCCGAGGTCGCGCGCCTCCGCGACGCGTTCAATCAAGCCGATTGAGTCCCGAGCATAGACTGCCCCCATGAAAACAATCGTCCTCGCTGCCGCCGCGCTGAACACCACGCCCAAGGACTGGGCGGGCAACCGCGACAAGATTCTCGCCGTCCTTGCGGAATCGAAGCGGCGCCGCGTTCATTTCGTGTGCCTGCCCGAACTCGCGATCACCGGCTACGGGTGCGAGGACGAGTTTCATGCGCCCTACGTCGCCGAACTCGCTCTCGCGATTCTGGAGCGCGACATCGTTCCGGCCGTCGTGGGTCTGGGCGCGGCCGTCGGGCTCCCGCTCAGCTTCGGCGGCAGCACCTACAACGTCATTGCGATGATCCACGACGGCGTGCTGCTCGGCTTCACCGCCAAGCAGAATCTCGCCGGCGACGGCATCCACTACGAGCCGCGCTTCTTCAAGCGCTGGCCTCCGGGCCAGAGCGTCACCTTCACCACGCCCGCGGGGAACCAGGTGCCCTTGGGCGACCTCGTCTACGAGATCGGGGGCGTGCGCTTCGCGATGGAGATATGCGAGGACGCCTGGGTCGCCGGCCGTCCCGGCATCAGCCACTCGCGCCAAGGCGTGGACGTCTTGCTCAACCCTTCGGCCAGCCACTTCGCTTTTGGGAAAACACTCACGCGCGAGCGCTTCGTTCTCGAAGGTTCGCGCGCCTTCAACTGCGCCTACGTTTACGCCAACCTCCTCGGCAACGAGGCCGGTCGCGCGATCTACGACGGCGATTGCTTCATCGCCAGCGCCGGAGGCGTCCGTGCCTACGCGCCGCGTTTCAGCTATGCGCCCTTCACGCTCGCGGTGGCGACCGTGGACATCGAAAACAACCGGGTAGGGCGGGCCCGGCTCGCCAGTTACGAGCCGGACCTCAACGAACGAGGCCGTGTAGTGCATCTCGCGCGCTGGCCGGCGGTCGATGCGTCGATCACGCCGGTCGTCACCCGCGCCGCGCCCACCAAGGAGGACGAGTTCAGCCGCGCCGTGGCCTTAGGGCTCTACGATTATCTGCGGAAAACGCGCTGCCGCGGTTATGCGCTTTCGCTCTCGGGCGGCGCCGACTCGGCGGGCTGCGCCGTTCTCGTCATGTTGATGGCTCGCTTCGCCGACGAGGCCGCCCGCACCGAGTTGACCAAGATCGCCGGGCTGCCGGGCGATTGCGCGGAACGCGACCTGATCGGTCGCCTGCTCACCTGCGCCTATCAGGGATCGGCCAACAGCAGCGACACCACGCTGGAAGCCGCACGGACCGTCGCCGCCGAGCTGGGTGCGCGTTTCGTGAACTTCGACATCACTCCGCTCGTCGCGCATACCGAGCGCCTGCTCGCCGACTACCTCCGTCGTCCGCTCGACTGGGAACGCGACGACATCACGCGGCAGAACATCCAGGCGCGCGTTCGCAATCCTCCAATCTGGGCCATCGCCAACGCGGAGAACTTTTTGCTCCTCACCACCAGCAACCGCAGCGAAGCCACCGTGGGCTACTGCACCATGGACGGCGACACCGCCGGCAGCCTCGCCCCCGTGGCAGGCATCGACAAAGTGTTCCTCCGGCACTGGCTCGCTTGGGCGCGCGACGCCTACCAACTGCCCGCGCTCGATCTCGTCGTGCGGCAGGCGCCCACCGCCGAACTCAAACCCGGTGCCTATCAGCAGACCGACGAGGCCGACCTCGGCGGCTCCTACGCCCTGATCAATCGCATCCAAAAGCTGCTCGTGGTGGAAAAGAAGAGCCCGCGCGACATCTTGCAGGTGCTCGCCGGCCCGGACGAATTCGGCGCAAGCCTCAGCCGAGCGCAGCTGTTTCAAGCCGTGTCGCGCATCCTCGGCCTCTGGAGCCGGAATCAGTGGAAGCGGGAGCGATACGCGCCTTCGTTTCACCTCGACGATGAGAACCTCGACCCGCGGACCTGGTGCCGCTATCCGATCCTCTCGGGAAACTACGCCTACGAGTTGGAGGAACTGCGCGCCGAGCTAGCGTCCAAAGCCTGCTGATCACCATGTCTCGCTACACCTACGATTACCCCCGTCCCGCCGTCGCGGTGGACCTCGTGCTCTTCGGTATAAGGGATCAGGCGCTGGTGGTGCTGCGCGGTCGCCGCGCCGCCGCGCCGCACAAGGGTCGCGTCTGTCTCCCCGGCACCTATGTCCGGGAAGACGAGAGCGCCGACGATGCCTGTGTGCGCAAGATCAAGTCCATCGGTCTCGCGCATACCTATCTGGAGCAGCTTTACACCTTCACCGCGCCGGATCGCGACCCGCGCGAACGCGTCGTATCCATCGCCCACTACGGGCTTGTTCCCGTTCCGGCAGCCGTGCCGGGCGGCGACGACAAGATCGACCTGCTCGAATGGACGGCGCCGGACGACGATTCCAAGCCGTGGGCCTTCGATCACGGCGAGATCGTCGCCAAGGCGGTCGAGCGCCTTCGCGCGAAGATTCAATACGCGCCCGTGTCGTCGCACTTCTTTGCGGACGATTTCACGCTCACCGAGCTAAGCCTCGTCTATGGGGCCATCCTCGGCAGGAAGCTGGACCTCTCCAACTTCCGCCGCGACCTGCTCAAACAAGATCTCGTCGTGCCCGTTGGCACACGTCGAGTCCGCGGGCCGCAAGCCACCACCTACCAGTGGAATTGGAAGAACAAGCAGCCCTTCTTCCTCTCCTTGGGTTGAAATAGTCAAAATGACCAAACGCGCTTGACTTGGCTCCTGTGTATGGTCAAAAAGACTATACGAATATGAAGCCTGCCACTCCTCCTGCTCAAACCGCCCTCCTCGTGATCGACGTGCAGAACGATTTCATGGAAGGGGGCGCGCTGGCCGTTCCCGGAGCCGCCGAAATTCTCCCGGTGATCAACGAGCGCCTCGGCGCCGACGACTACGGCGTCAAGGTTGGCACCCAAGACATGCACCCGGCCGGCCACGCTTCGTTCGCCGTCTGGCCCACGCACTGCGTCGAGGGAACCCGCGGCGCCGAGCTGCATCCGCTTCTCCGCAAGGATCGCATGCACGTGGTCTGGCGGAAGGGCATGGAGCTGGAGGTGGATTCGTATGGGGCCTGCTACGACAACGCCGGCAAGCCGACCCGACTCGTCGAGTTGCTCCAGGCCCACGGGGTGACGGCCGTCGATGTCGTCGGCCTCGCCACCGACTACTGCGTCGGCAACACCGCCCTCCAGGCCGCACGGCACTTCAAGACCCGCGTCCTGCTTCCCGCCTGCCGCGGCGTCGGCATTAAGCCGAACGATGTGCCCACTATGTTGCCGCGTCTGCGCGACGCCGGCGTCGAACTCGTCGAGGCGTGAACATTCGTCGAGGCCATGAACATGCGAGCCGATAGTCCCCGCGTCGCGCTCTACGGAGGCGCCTTCAATCCTCCCACGCGAGGCCACCACGCGGTGGTGCGGCGTCTCCTGCGGGCCGGCTTCGATCAGGTGCTGGTGATGCCCTGCCACGGGCACACATTTGGCAAACCGCTCGCGCCCGCGCCTGATCGGCTGGCCTTGGTGCGAGCCTGTTTTGACGATCTCCCGGGCGCGGTGGTCTCCAGTTTCGAAATCGACGCGCGGCTTGGCGGTTCGACCTACGAGTTGCTCCAGCATTTGAAACGAGATCCCGAGCACTCGAGGACCGACTTCTTCGTCGTGATCGGCAGCGACGAAGCGAATCTGCTGCATCGGTGGAAACGCTCGGAGGAGCTGCGCAAGGAGGCCCGCTTCGTGGTCGTTCCGCGGCTCGGCCATCCGCTCATGTTCGGCACCGACTGGGTCCGGGACCCTCGCCACCTGGTGGTGGAGGACGATGGCAGCCTGCCGGAAGCCGCCTCCACCGACGCGCGCGCGGCGCTCCTCGCGGACGATACCGCGGCCGTGCATCGTCTGCTTCCTGAGCCGGTGCTCGCCGAAATCCGCGCACGTCGGCTCTACGTTCCGCAAACCCAAGTTAAGCCCGAGTTCGTCCACCCATGACCAAACCTACTCCCACTTGCGGCGCCGTTCGTCGCCTCACCGACCAACGTCACCTCAATCTTTTCGTGCTGGATGTGCACCATGGTGAAAAAGTTCGTCCTTGGGTCTTCGCATCACGTCGAGAGACGCCTCGCCCGGGAGCGACGCATCCAGGAGACGCCGTCGTCGTCATCGCCTTGGTCGAACGCCAAGGGGAGCCCTGTTTGTTGATGATTCGGGAATTTCGCCCGGTGCTGGGGGCGCACGAGTTGTCGTTGCCGGCGGGCATCATCGACCCGGGCGAAGACGCCGCGACCGCGGCCGCTCGGGAGCTGTGGGAGGAAACCGGCCTGCGCCTGCGTCGTGTCGCCCACGTTTCGCCGCCGGCCGCATCGTCGGCCGGGCTCACGGACGAGACCGTGGTCTACGTCTACGGCGAGGCCGAGGGCGACTTTTCCCAGATCCATTTGGAGGAGCACGAGCACATCGACGCTCGCTTGCTTAATCTCGCTGAGCTTCGAGCATTGCTGGCCGATCCTGGGCAGGACGTTTTCGGCGCACGCTTCTACGCCATCGCGATGGGCTTTGTGATGGCGGGCGCGATCACGCTGCCGAATCCGCCTGCGCCAAGCGCCGATGAGGACGGCAACGTCACGCTGTATCGCCCGATGGGGCCCAAGGAACTCGCGCTCATCCGTGAAAGCGGTTTCCGTGCCTTCCCGCCGCGTCTACCCGAACAGCCGATCTTTTACCCCGTGCTCAACGAGGCCTACGCGGTGCAGATCGCCCGCGACTGGAACGTTCGCGAGTCCGGCTCGGGCTATGTGACACGCTTTCGGGTGTCGGCCACCTTTCTCACGCGCTACCAACGCCAAGTGGTGGCCGAAAAGCTGGTCGTCGAGGTCGTTCCGGTCCGTGAGCACGACCAGCGTGGGGTTGCGCATCGCCGCGTGGCGCGCCACGGCCGCCGCGAAGAAGAGCATGGTAAAACTCTTCCCGCTGCCCTGCGTGTGCCAGACCACGCCCGCGCGCCGGTCGCCCGGCTTGCCGCCCGCCATGCGCCCCGCCCAGTGAGTGCCGAGCACCGGCTCTTCGGCGGCGTCGCTTGGAGCGCTCATGCCGCTCGCCCGCACCGTTTCCTCCACCGCCGCGCGCACCGCGTGAAACTGGTGGTAGCCGGCGATGATCTTGTGAACCGCGCCGCTCTCCGCGTCCTCCTCGAAGGCGATGAAGTGCCGGAGGAGTGCGAGAAAGCGTCGTTGCTCGAAAACCCCGCGCACGAGCACCTCCAGTTCCAGCTCGGACTTCGTGGCCTCGCGCTCGCCGTCGATGCTACGCCAGACCTTGAACCACTCCTGATTGGCGGTTAGCGAACCGATGCGCGCCTCCACTCCGTCGCTGGCAACAAGGACTGCGTTGGTGTGCAGGAGAGACGGGATTTCGCTCTTGTAGGTCTGGAGCTGCGTATGGGCTGTCCAAAGGGTGGCGTCCTCGTCGGCCGCGTTCTTCAGCTCGATGACGCCGAGCGGGAGGCCGTTGACGAAGACCACGATGTCGGCGCGTCGGTTGTGCGCACCCTCGATCACCGTGAATTGGTTTACGGCCACCCAGTCGTTTGCGTGCGGGTGATCGAAATCCACCAGCCACACCTTGTCGTGCTTGGTCGTGCCGTCGGGGCGCTGATATTCCACGTCCACTCCCTCGCGCAGCAGGTGGTGGAATGCGCGGTTGGTTTGAATCAGCGAGGGCGAGGGGAGGCGCAGGACCTTGCGAATCGCGTCCTCCCGCGCCGGCTCCGGCACCTGGATGTTGATTCGGGTGACGGCCTGACGCAGCCGACCGAGAAGGATCGTATCACCAAACGACTCGCGCTCCGCCGCCGGCTCTTTCGGGACGATGTCGGGGCCGTGAATCACCGCGTAATGAAGCTCCCCGAACCATTCGAGGGCGGCGGCTTCGACGGTGGACTCGTTGAAGGACATGCGTCGGTCCCCGCTGAATGCCCGGCCGCGAAAGAGACGTAAAGCGCAACCAGCCGGCGGCCTGCACGGGACGCGTTCACCGCGAGAGCCCTCCCCCCGGCCGGCGCCTACTCTCCAGTCGTCGGCGCCTAGTCTTTGCTGGCGAAGCCGCGGATATGGTCGGCCGCCGCGAGCGGCACGTGCGGAATCTGCGCGTCGTCCAGCTCGCGCCGCACCTGATCGAAAACGCGGTCGTGCTTGGCTCCCCGATCTTGCGGGCCTTGGAGCACGAAGAGCAAATCCTGCGGGTCGTTGCCGGCCTGCCGGAGGCGACGCACGTTGCTCAGCCAGCGGTCCGCGTGATGGATTAGATCGGTGGTGTCTTCGCGGTCGAGATGGAGCGCCTTGATCGCTTGGCGCGGACGCGCCTGCCCGTCCGCCCTCCGCACGAAGTGAAAGCGGACGTGGAAAACATCGTCGCCCACCCGCTCGTTGCGGATGAAGCGCGAGAGCACAGTGGTATCACCGATCACGCGGGCGACGCGCTCGGACATGATCTCCTCCTGATACTCCGGCGTCTGGGCAAAACGCCGCTCGACGTAGGAGCCGAACAGATCCTTCAAGGCCGCCGCCCGGTCCTCGCTGAGGATCACGCGGGGCTCGCCGTAGTAGAGGATGGACTCGCGCGGGCGCGCCAAGGCCAAGAACTCCTCGCGAAGCCGCTTTTGGTCGAAGTCCGCCAACATCTGCCCGTCCTTGGGCAGACGCCGGTGACGCAGAACCAAGCCGTCCCAGCCTTGCATGACAGCGCTGTAAACGTCGCGGTTAAGCTCCGGGAAAAACCGATTCACCCGGCCACGGCGCTGAAGATTGGCGCGCATTCCGTTGAGATAGCCGAGGGCGGGGCAGGCCAAGAGCACGCCCACGTTCACGAACTCGTCCGTCTCCGGGTAAGGGCAGAACCGCACGACCGAGTAGTGGCAAGCCAGTCGCTTAGTCATAGGTCCTCCAGTCTTGGTGTGGCTCGTCGTTGAGTGTGCGTTCGAGTTGGGTAAAGAATGAACCTACGTCTTCTCCCCGCCTTGTCCACGCCGAAGGCAGCTCCGAGAGCACCGCCTCGCGCAGACCCAAGACGGCGCGAAACTCCGCCCGCATATCGTCCGGCGGCCAAACCGGCTCCCCCGCTCGCAGGCCGGCGCAGGCATGCAGGCTCCAAAACAAATCCCCGCCCTCGGGCTGCCCAGCTTGGTCGTGGTCGATCACATGGAAGCAACCGACCGGCACATTCCAGAGCAAATTGGGGTTCTTGAAACTTCGGTCCTTGTTCCGCACCCACCAGTCGAAGGCGAGGATTCGGCGCGCCAGCGGACCGTCCATCTTCGCCAGCAAGTCCTCGGTCGGCTCCACCACGCCCTCCACGAACTGCGACCCGAAGCCGGGGCCGGGCTCGACCGGCCGCACCCCGCCCTCGTTCCACGCCTCGGCCAAGCCCTCGCTGATCTCCACCACGCGGTAGTTCGGGATCGGAAGGCCGAGCGCGCATCCGAGGCGAGCGCACACCCATTCCATCGCCAGCGCCCAGTTCCCGCCGGCCGAGCATGGCTTTACCACGTAGAAAGCACCGTCGTCCGCCCGGCAGCGGAGTGCCTGCGTCGTGAACCTGACGCATCGGCAGGTGGCAGATCGTCTCTTCAACGACCTGCCCTCCCTACCGCAGCGCGTCTTCACCGGCTTCGATGTTCCTTGGGGAGACATCAACAACCGTTGGCATTGCCGTAACCCATGGCGGGACCTCTCCGGCAGCGTAATGGCCCTTCCGCGACTGGAGAAAATAAAATGCCGCATGGCGGGTTTGGCGGACGACAAGCAGCGTGCGCTCCTGCTGGAGGCTGCGGTGGCGGCGATTCAGCCCCTGTTGGTGCTTCAGACAAACCTTCTGGACGACATGCTGATCGCGGGGGAGCGGCAAGCGTTTGATTCATCAAGAACTGAAGTGAAATTGTATTGGCGTCAGCCTTACGACGAGCAAGTGCGAGTGGCCGAAACCCTGCGCGTGCGCGAGGCGGGGGTTGTATTCAGAAAATGGATCGAGTCTGCCTCAACAGGCTGGGTCGACATCGTGCGCTTCAACGACAGGCTCCTGTTCTTGCGCGGACGGGACGGGGAATATGACTTCGTTTTCCGAGGAATGCGCGACGAGGCTCTGGCGCGAAACCTGTATGCTCCCTACTTGCGCAGCCACGATGTGCCGAAATCGAACGACGCGCACCACTTCGAGCGATGGCTCTATCACCAGTATGAGGGGTGGCTTGAAGCGGACCGACACCGTGCTGAGGCTCACTTCTACGCGAGCGGAGGCGTGGCCGCGTCTTATCCGGGGCAGCAAGAGGTTCTGAGCGCCTATCTTGTCGCTTCAGGTTCCTATCACCCGGCAGCGGTCACCCAGCCGCGAGCGGATGGCTATCGCACCGTGAAGCTCGGCGAAACGCTGCTGAACGTGTCGGACTTAGTCACGATCAGCCAGTTCAAGGCGTTCGCGGCGAGTGACCCCGGCTACTTCGCGCACCGCCAGAAACAGGAGGACTTGGATGCGTGGGAGCCGGTGAACCTTGATGATGCAAACGAGCTTCCCGTCTCTGTTACATGGTATGATGCCAACGCCTACGCGTCGTGGATCAGTCGCAATCAGGGGCTGCCTGTGCGCCTATTGACCGAGGAGGAGTATTGTCAGCTACGAAGTCATCTCTCGGGGTTGGATATTCCGCCACTAGTGGGTGGCATGATCCCTTGGAACGCGTGGCCGGAGCTTGTGAGCGACGTAGATGATGGGCCGATGCCGTCGCGCAGGGTTCGCTATCGCCCCTTCGGTTTACGATGGCACGAGAATGGCGACGGCGTGCGCTTCCTGTGCTCCGCGTGGTTTGGCGAATGGCTAAATGCGGAGGGCGCGGCGGCTAACACCGCCTACGGCACCGCCCTCCACTACGGTCACTGCGGCCCCTACGCCGCCCGTTTCGCCACGGGCAGCACTGGAAAATATAAGGGCATGAAAATCGGCTTCCGTCTATGCTACTTCCATCGCGACGGCGAGACGTTGCCGAGGACTGCGTCGGCATAGTCGCCCCCCGCTCCCGCGCGTGGGCACCGGGCAAATCTGAACCCACGAGCCAGACCGGCGTCGTGGTCCGTTCGTTGCGGCGTCCGGGGAATGGCTGCGTCAACCGAAGACGATACAGCACCTAGTTTCCGCATCCTTCATGCGGATGAACCCAACATGAATCGAGAGGAGGTGAAACGACATGAGCAAAGCAGGCTATCCCAGCACGACGGGCAACCCGTCAGGCGGCGGCCGTGATAATGGTCCGCGCCCCGGTAAGTAGGCTTTCAGTATGTTGGACCACCGAGGAGGCGGGCACGCCACCTGCCTCCTTTTTTCGGACCGAAATCGTGCCAGACGGAAATTTCGGATCAGAGGCTTTCGCAGTGCCCTTCTCCCCCGGCAGCCGACGCAGGTCAGGTTCGTTTCGTAGGAACTCCCTTCGCGATCCACCTCTTCGTCATCTCCTCCGCGTAATCCCACGCGGAGAAAATCGGCCGGCCTCCCTCTTTGGTGGGACAGGGCCGAATCCACGGGTCATCCCCGAAGTCCATGTAGTCCTCCAGCCACCGTTCCGCGCTCATGCCGGGCTGGTAGAGGTGAAGCAGCTCGCGTTGCACCATTCGCTCCGCCGCCGCGCGGGCTTCCTCGAAAGTGGCGTAGGAGTTGAGCGCCTGCTCGTCGTCCGGGTCCATGAAGGCGTCAGACGCGCAGACGCGGAAGCGCGGCGGCTTGGTCGCGGGGGCGTTTGTCCGGTTTGGCGTTTCGTCACTCATGGGAGTTGCGGGCGCTTTCAGCGCAAGGCTCTGGACGACTACTGGTGTAAGGAACGGTGGCGCGGTCCACTTGGAGCCCATCGGGATGAACTGTGATGGCAACGGGGGCGTCCATCAGCCTGCGCGGGAGCCGATGAAGATCGCGAACGGAAATCTGGATGGCTTCGGGCCAATCGCCGAGACCTGTGGCTGGCAGCAAAAGCGGAGCGTCGGCACC
>CBIHRE010000120.1:0-11597 GCA_966212385.1 uncultured Akkermansia sp.
TGGATTGAACGGCGGCTGTTTTGCGGGCGATTATTCGGGCGGATTCATCGTCCGCGACGGCTTGATTGCAGGGCGGGACGAGTGCGAGGGCGCCTCCCCTGTTCTCGGTTCAGAGGGGCCTCCGCTGGGCGCTTGGTGTCGCGCTTGGGGTGGGGCGAAGAGGGGCGGTGTTCCCCTGCATCGTGTAACCTAATGGGTTACGCAACGCCCGGATGAGGGGCGCGGGTGAGGGGTAGGCGGCGGGGGAGGGGCGTTGCTGAGGAACCGAGCGGTGGCGATGGGATGGGTGTCTTCTGGAAAAGGCCAAAGTTCCTGCCGTGCCGGAGGCTATACGTTGGCTGGTGGTTTCCGAGGTGGGGCGCGCCCTTCCGATTCGCAGCTCGGGAGTCGGCGCGATGGAAGGCAGGGACGCGCCCGGCCCACCTTGATCCCGAAGCGATGCGCCGGGCTTCATCCGCGGCGGATTTCGGAGCCTTGGAAGCGGATCGAGAGGCGGTAGACCTTCTTTACGCGGCAGGTGATTTTCCCGGTCACCGGGTCAAAATTGTCCGGCACCTCGATGCGGTGGAGATCGACGGTGGCGTGGTAGCCGCGCTCGCTGAAAAGGTCGATGAGCATGGCCAGCGCGAGCGAGTCGTCGAGGAGGGCGTCCTCGGTGTTGACCGAGGCGATGCCGGATATCGCGTGGCGCTGCACGATGGGCATCACCTTGCGGGCGATGAAGTCGACCACCTTGGCCATGAGATCGGGATGCTCGAAGGCGTATTCGTCCAGGCGCTTCACGAGTTGCTGCCGGGCGTGGACCACGAGGTCGCTCGCCACCGGGATGAGGCGGAGCATGTCGTGGGTGCGGGGGTCGAGCTCGAGCGAGCTCTGGTATTGGAGCTCGCGGAGGATGTTGTGCTCGACCTCGGCGAGGGAGCCCTGGGCGTTGACCAGGTGGTAGTGGAAGATCTCGCGGAGGGACTGGAGGGCGTCCCAAGTCTGCTCCTTGAAGACGCGGTAGCGGCGTTTCGCCAGATCGAGGTCGTAGTCGGTGGCGCGTTCCTCGAGCAAATCCCCGAGACCGGTGCGGCGCACGTCCTCGTTGTGGGCGCGGATTTCGAGGCCGCGCTTGAGTTGGCGTTCCACGGAGGTCTTCTCGTCGACGAAGAGGACCATGATGTGGATCGTCGGGTGGCGGAACTGCATCCGCAGCGGAGTGTGGTAAAACTCGCGGCGCAGCGCGTGCATCCGGTCGACGAGGAGTTTGAGGCACTCGACCTGCACCTCGGTGCGGGGGAAGCCGTCGAGGATGCAGCCGTCGCGAAACTCGGGATCGAGCAGACGGCGCAAGAGCAGGCGGATGACCTCGCGATCCCCGACCATGTGGCCGGCGTCCTTGATGCGACGGGCCTCGGGGGAATCGAGGAGGGCGCTGACGACGACGGGTTCGCAGGTGAGTCCGCGGGCCTTGAGGATGAAAGCGGTGTTGGTGCCTTTGCCGGCGCCGGGCGCGCCGCCCAGAAGGATGATTTCCTTGGGGAAGCGCAGCTGATCGCGGCCAAACTCCTCCTCCAAGTCGCGCCAGACGGCGTCGAAGATCACCTGGGCGTCTTTGATCTCGAGGTCTTGGTGCCGCGCGCTCGCGGACGGCGCGGTGCCGGCGGGGGGGAGCGAGGGGACATTGTCCGAAGAGGGCTTGGCCATGGGGAAACAGGGGACTGAGGGGGAAAGCGGAGGCGCTTTCCATAGCGAAGTTTCGCGCGGCGCCAGCCACGACCGGCCTGGGGTTTATCGCCCAGTCAGACTCGATTCTGTTGCACAGCGAAAAAAAGTTGGAACCTTTCCCGTGCTGACGCGTCAAACGTCACATATCCTTGAGCACGGTTTCGGAGCCCAATCCCCAAGCGACGAAGCCACGGACCGGCTCAAGGGGCAAATTTTCGTTCTTTGTGCTCACACTCGTGAACACGACCAATTCCTGAAGCCGCGAACTTCAGGAGTGTTAGTTGAAGCTGGACCTGACGGGGCCGCCCTTGTGGTGGCCCCGTCTTGGCTTTTATAGGCTCCGTTGCTGGCCGCCGCCCCGTGCCGGCGGGTCGAATGAACCGGATCGACCCTGCATATTTTGCGTTTTGCACGCCCGTCGGGCGGAGGGTCTTGCGCCGCGACTTGGCCGAATCCTAGCTTCATTGGCGGAAACGGACGCAATTTCCCGCGTCTTTCTTCCCGCCTTACACATCATGCACGACGAAGCCGCCGCCTCCGCCGCCCTGTTGCCCGATCTGCCCGATTCGCGAGACCCGCGCGTCTTGGCTTATCTCAACCTCAAGCTGCGAGAGCTGGGCCAGCCCGGCGTTGAACTCCCGGCCGATGACGGCGCCGCGGCTTTGTCGAACCTGGTCGACCACTTTCTGGTCTTGGGGCGTGAAAAAGACCGCCTGCTCGCGCGACATTTGAGCCCCGTCGATCAGCGCATCCAGAATTTCCTCTATGCCACGTTGGAGGAATTTGGGGGCGTGCCCCACCTCCCCGCCGCGACGCTCGTTCTCGACCGCCCCGGTCTCGCCCGCGCCCTTTCGTTGCCGCCCTCGGCCGATGAGCACAAGAGCTCGATCCTGACCTCGACCCGTCTGCACAACGGCATTCTGCACAACCCCAAGTCCGACCGGCGCACCACGCAGGGCATTTTCCACGTCGCCGAGGGCGGCCTGCCGATCCCCGACGACAAGAAGGCCGTTCCTGCGGCCGTTTTCTCGCGGCTCCTCCGCCACGCGCTGACGCCCCCGGACGAGTTGCTGGCCCTGCCCTTCACCGCCGCCTCGGCCAAGCCCGCCCACGCCTTCGTCTCGCTCTATCTCCGCCCGGTCGTGGTGCCAGAGGTGCCGGGCTTCACGCCGGCCCGCCGCATGGAGACGCGGTTCTTCATCCCGGGCGCGCTCGTGGCCAACCTCGACTTCGTCGAAAGCATCTTCGGCAATGCCGGCGACCCTGGACTCCCGGCCAACGACGCCGCCCTCGATCCCGAGCACTGGACCGGCCACACCGGCTGCATCATCCTCGCGCCGCACCTCAACGGCCTGAAGAAAAAGGACCTTGGCCTGCCCGCTTGGGCCGACGCCACCGAGCGCCAGCGCCGCGACGGCATGTGCTGGAAGTCCGCCGACGAGCCCTACAACGACGGCGTGGCCTTCAAGTGCACCTCGCGCGACGCCTCGGGCGTGGTCGTGACGATCATCTCCGACAACTACTTCGGCTACTGCAAGAAGGAGGTGAAGACCCAGATCTCCCTCGCCGCGAACCTGCTCGGCCTCGCCGAGGAGGAGCACGCCGGCGGCGCGCTCGCCTTCCCGAGCTACGATCTCGGCGAGGAGTTCGCGCTTCCCTCGGTTTTCCCCGAGGCCGAGATCTCGTTGGAAAAAACGCTGCCCTTGCTCGGCGCCCGCGCGCTTCCGCAGGCCGGCGGCTGGGCTCGCGACGCGGAGTTTGCCGACATCTATTATGTCCCCGGCGACGCCCATTTTGATCTCCGCACCCAGCGGGTGAGCTGGGGCCCGGCGGAGAAACCCGTTCATTCGCTCAAGCTCCTCCCCGGCGTCACCTACGTCCTGCCCTCCGGCTACAAGGTCGAGATGGTCCGCCCCGACTCCAATTCCCGCTGGCGCCTGCGCGGCACCACCGCCGAAGGCATCCTCTGCCACAAGCCCTGCACCGTCTCCGGCGGCGGCAAATCCGAGATCTCCAAGTCCATCGCCGACGCGACCTTCTCCGGCCCGGTTTTCATCTCCGACGCCGAAAAGGATCTCGATCTCGTCGAGGCCATCCTGAAGCGCGACTATTCCGGAATCTATCGCGAGGCCGCGCGCAACCAGTCTCCGCGCGCGGGCCGGCCCATCCTCTCGCCGAAGCGCTCGCTTGGCTCCGTCGTGAAGCTGCTTTCGCGCAGCCCCGACTACACCGACGAATACAACACCTGGCTCGGCTCCATCCCGCGCTACATCCGCGATCTCGTTCTCCTTGTGAAACGCGTCCACAAGGCGGAACACGGCGACGACTGGCGCCGCCACTTCGCGGTCGACAGCATCAACGGCCGCCCGGGCAACGAACTCAAATACCACGGCGCCCGCGCCACCACGCAGTTCCTGCGCGTGGGCTACGCCAAAGACGGCGGCTGGCGCACCTTCTCGTTGCGCAGCGACTTCCTGCCCGCGGTGAAAATCCAGGCCGAGGACGACATCACCGCCTCCACCGTGGCGCCCGCCGCCGCCGTGAAGGGACTGCCCGCCGACTTCGCCGCCGGCTCCGCCTCGGTCAAAGTCGTGCACAACTGCGAGACTCGCCTCTTCCAGCGTCCCGACGACGCCATCGTGCGCGGCTACGACAAGCATGCGGAAAAGGACTTCGCCGGCCGGCGCAACTTCTTCTCCAATTACGAGCCGCTCCCGCACGCCGTCATCGGCGACCTCCTCGACGACACGCTCGGCTTCGACGCCTACACCGGCCCGATCAAGGAGCTCGTGAAGGACTTCGCCGCCGCGCCGAAGGCCGGCTACGTCGCGCTGCCCTCGCATCCGCGCATCGTCGACGGCAAGCCGACCAAGAACCCGCGCTACCTCCAGATCCGGCCCGACCTGCTCGACCCGCGCGCCACCGCGCTCGCCCGCATCGGCGCGCGCCTGAGCCGCAAGATCGCCGCGGACGCGCCCGTCGTGTTCCCCGTCGGCGCCGTGCTGATGGGCCGCCGCCTCAATCCGCCCGAGAAGGGTGTGCGCCCGCTCTGCGTCTTCAACCCGATCCACTACCAGGAGCTGCCCGAGGCCTTCATGGATCTCATCGCCAGCCTCACCGGCAAGTCGCCTTCGACCACCGGCGCCGGATCGGAAGGCGCGCTCACGAAGGGCCCCTTCAACGCGTTGCCGCCGATCTACGATCTGAACGCCGCGCTGGTGTCGTTCCTCCTCACCGATCTGCCCGCCTTCTCGACGGCGGCCGGCTGGGTGGGACCGAAGCTGCGCGTCGACCACGACGTGTCGTTGCTCGTGCCCGAGATCTGGTGCCGCATGAGCCCGGAGGAGCGGACGCCGAAGTATCTCATCGAGCACGGCTACCTCGAGCGCTGCAAAGACTTCGTCCACGAGGGCAGACCCGTTCTCGCCTCGCGCCTCGGCTGGCGCATCACCGACCGTTTCGTGCAGGCTTTCTTCGGTCGCGTGATGAGCAATCCCTCGACGGTCTTCGACGAGGAACACCTCAAGCCCGAGCTGACCGACGCCGGCGTCTTCGCCGACGGCATGGAGAACATCGTCACCGCGATGAAGGAGGCCGCGGAGCACTACTTCGCCGACGGCTCCGTCGAACACGCCTGTCCGCCGCTGCGCGCGCTGCTCCACATCATGCGCGATGGCGCCTGGGACGGGAAGGGACTCGATTCTCCGGAAGTCCGCCGCCTCTTCGACCGCGCCGAGATGCTGAAGAGCGACTGGTATAAGGCCCGCCTCGAGGCGAAGCGCACGATCGACGCCGCCACGTGGGAAAAACACGCGCGCTACCTCGAAAAGTTCCTGCGCCGCGCGAACTATTCCGACGTCGCGGTGGGTCTCGACATCAAGGGCAAGCTCGAGCGCGTCGCCGCGCAGGCCCGCGCCGCGAAGAGTCCCGCCTACGTCGACGGCCTGCTCGGCACGCTCGGTGGTGAGCCCGCCGTGGCTCGAGACATCGCCTTCGCGCACCGGGTCTGAGTCACCGGGCGAAATTTGTTTGGTTTTGAGGCGCGCGCCGGCCTTCGGCCCGCCGCTTTTCGTTTTGGAGGGCGGGCCTCAGTGCCCGCCGTCGACGCCTGAAACGGCGCGGACGGAGCCGCGCCTCCATGGATGAAGCGGCGGGCGCCGGGGCTGACCTTCCCCGCGTTTACTGCCGTGTGACCCGGAGGCGGAGAAACTGGCGTGGCGTCGTGGTGATGTCGGCGTCGGCGCGGATCGTGACAAGTTCGCCGCCGGTGGTCGCGATGCGCGAGGTTTCGGTCACGACGCCGGCGCCGCCTTGCCACGACGTGGTGGAGAGGTCGGTGGTCCATTCGACCGCGTAGACCAGATCGGCGCGGTCGGCGGGCTGGAAATACGTGAGCGTGAGATGGCCGTCGGGGGAGGCGGCGACGCTCGGCTGATGCGCCGCGGCGTCCGCCGCGAGGGGGTCGCCGCCGAGGGCGTATTCGAGGAGATTGTTCAGGCCGTCCGCGTCCGGATCCGCGGTCCCGCCTGAAATGGCGGAGTCGGCGAGTTGCGAACTGGAAAAACGGGCGAAGCGCCAGGCGTCGTAGGGCTTGTCCTGGATGGTCACGGTGCTGTTCGCGGGCGAGCCGGCGGAGAGCGAGTAATCGGTCGCGACGGCGAGCGTGACGGTGCGGTCGCCCTGCGCGAGCGAGTCGGCGACGGGAGTGACGGATACGGTCGCGGACGCGGAACCGGCCGGGATGAGGAGCGAGGCCGGCGTAGCGGCGTAGTGCATTCCTGATACGGCGGATCCGCCCCAGGCGAGCGGCACAAGCAGCGGCGTGCCGGTCGGGCCGGTGCGGGTGACGGTGAAGACGCCGGCGGAGGCGTCTTGTTCGCGGGCGACCGGCGTGGTGGCGGCGACGGTCACGGTGGGCAGGGTGCGCCAGGCGAGGGCGTAGCTGGCGCCGGACGCCGAGGCGTTGGACACTTGGAGCGCGTAGCGGCCCGGTGGAAGGGCGGGCGCGTAGATGTGCTCGAGGTTGTCGACGGCGCTGTCGCTCGTCTGCACCGTGGCGCCGAGGGTGAAGGTGCCGGGATCGACCTCGTAAAGCGCGAGCGAAAGGTTCGAGAGGCTCGTGGAGTAGGTGAGCTCGGTGACGGAACGGTGCCAGACAAGCGCCGCGGAGAATCTCGGTGAGACGGAGCCGGCCGGGACTTCGAAAAAGAAGGTGCGGGTCGACGGGTCGGAGGTGTTGCGCACCGCTTCGATCGCCCAGGCGGAGGCCGGGAGCACCTTCGTGGGAGCCGGCGCGACTTTTCCACCGAGGAGGATTTGGTAGGCGAGCAGCACGTTCAGCTCGCCGGCGCCGTAGCGGGTGTCGATCGGCTGCGCGGCGGAGCGGGTCCACGAGGCGAACTCGTCCTTGGTGGCGCCGGCGAGGAGCAGAGCCTTGGTGGCTCGTGGGATGTTGCTCCTGAGGACCGAATAGGCCGGGTCGGAGAGCTTCTGCGCGAGGAGACCGGCGGCGGAGGCCACCTGTGGCGTGGAGTTGCTCGTGACGCCGTCGGGCGCGACGAGGTCGGGCTTGATGCGGCCGGCGCCGTCGTAGGCGGTGAAGCCCGCGCTGTGCTGGCCGTTGGTGAGGCCCACGCTGATGAGATTGTAGGCCTGGCAGAGAAAGTAGGGGAGCGTGGTGGAGTAGCCGTTGTTTACCCCGGCGACGCAGACCACGCCGTATTGATTCACCATGTAGTCGAGACGAGCGTTGATGGAGGGAACGGTGGTCTCGGGCGGGTTGGCGGGGCCTAGCGTGTGCACGACCCAGCTATGGTTCTGCACCCGACGCGTCTCGGCGTAGGGAAGGGAGTTGATCCAGTTGTTGGCGTTGTAGACGTCGATCTCCGTGGTGCCGGGGATGAGGCTGGAGCCGATGCCGTAAAAAATGGAGCCGACGCCGGTCGCGTGGCCGGAGATGCCGGTGCCGGTGTTTTTGTTTGTGACGGTTTTTCCGGCGAAGCGGCTGTCGGCGGGGTCGGGGAGGTAGAAATCGCCGTTCTCGTCAGGGGCTTCGGTTTGAGTGAGGCCGGTCGACACGGACGTGGGAACGCCACTGGTGAAGGTTTGAAGCAGGCGAGTATAGCCAACATCGTCCCGCCAGTCGGCGCGCAAGGAACCCGCTGCAAGGACGAGCAGCAGAGTAAACGGAACGGCGCGGACCACAGGGCCGGCGGGAAAAGGTGGCGAGGGGGCAGGCGTCACGATTGCAGGCGCCATAGTCTGGCAAAAGCGTGCTTCTCGCAAGCGGCCGGGTGGTCGGGGATGCCACCGAATCCGCGCCGGGGCGACCGCGGTGCTCAGCCCGGGGGCCAGTTGAGCTGACGCTTGGCGAGCATGTGCACGTGCAGGTGGGGCACGGTTTCACAGGCGTCGGGGCCGTGGTTGATCACGAGACGAAAGCCGCGGGCCAAGCCGAGTTTTTCCGCGACAACGCCGGCGGTGACGAGGAGGTGGCCGAGGACGGCCTCTTGGTCGGGCGTGGCTTCGCCGACGCGGGGGATGACGGTCTTGGGGATGATCAGGAGGTGGACGGGGGCCTGTGGCTGGATGTCGTGGATGACGATGCAGCGCTCGTCCTCGTGCTCGATCTTTGCGGGGATTTCGCGGGCGATGATGCGTTCGAAGAGAGTGGGCATGGGGGAAACGATTTTTACAGGAGAGAACGAAGGAAACGGAGGTGATCAACGATTGGCGCCGGGCAGGATCAGGCGGTGAACACCTTCTTTAAGAAGTTGCTGGTTAAAGTTGATCAAGAGGCCAACGGGCACGTCTAGCAGCTTCATGTAGCTCAAAAGTTGGGCTTTGTGAATTGGCAGCACGTGCTCGACCGATTTGAGTTCGAGCAGAACGCAGTCCTCGACCAAGAGATCGAACCGGAGCGGTTCTTCACGGGTGAAACCCTTGTAGCGGATAAGCACGACGCGCTGGTTGGCGTGGCGGAGGGCGCGGAGATCGAGTTCCTTGGCCAGGCACCATTCGTAGATCGATTCGACGAGGCCCGGTCCCTTGTCGCGATGGACCTCTATGGCCGCGCCGATAATCGGATCGGTAAGACTCCACGCCTTGGTAAAGAGCGGATGCATCACAGGCTCATGGAAGAGAGGAGCTTGTTTTTACAGGAGATAACGGAGCAAACGAAGAGGGATTTCGGAGGGGCTCACCCTTCCTCCGTTCTCTTCGTTATCTCCTGTAAAATAATCCTTTCACAGAAGCAGCAGGCGGAAGTCGGCGTCGGGGCGCGTGCGGGCGGCGGCGAGATCCTGGACGTAGGCGAGGGCGTCCTCGTATTCGCGGCGACGGCGGGCGGTCTCGCGTTGTTCGGACGGAAGGAGCGCGGCGCGGAGATTGGTCACGAGCAGGGTGGACTCGCGGTAGGGCGCGAGGCGCTTGAGGCCGGCCATGAGCTCGGCGCGGGCAAAGAGCGGCGTGGCCGAGGCGAGGGTGCTCAGCGCGTCCCAATGGAAAAAGCCGTGGCCGGACTGGCCGGCGAAAAACTTTTCGAGAAGACGCGCGGCCTCGGCGGTGAAAGCGGCGTCGTAGCGCGCGGCCAATTCGGGGCGGGCGCGGGTTTGCTCCTGAAGCTCGGCGAGGCTGAAAGCGATGGCCTCCTGGATCTGCTTCGCGAGGTAGAGGTCGTCGCCGGTGAGGCGGGCGAAGAGGGCGTTGACGAAGTGCAGGCGACGCAGGTCGTCGCGTGGTGCGGGCTGCATGTCTTTTTTAACCGCGAATGAACACGAATCGGCGCGAATGGCTCGGACGGGAGAAGGGCCGGCAGCCTTTATTCGCGTCCAATCGCGTTCATTCGCGGTTGGCGTCCGTGGGTTTTTTTCCGAGGTCCTTGATCTCGGAGACGAATTCGGAGACGTCGCGGAATTCCTTATACACGCTGGCGAAGCGGACGTAGGCGACGTGGTCGATCTTGCGGAGCTGCTCCATGACGCACTCGCCGATGGCGTCGGTGGGGATCTGCGAATCGTGGCGCGCCTCGAGGATGTCCATCACGTCGTCGACGAGCATGCCGATGCGTTCGGGGTCGATGGGGCGTTTGTGGCAGGCGACGCGAATGGAGCGCGCGAGTTTTTCCCGGTCGAAGTCCTCGCGGCGTCCGTCGTGTTTCAACACCACGACGCCGTCGCGCACGAGCGTCTCGATGGTGGTGAAGCGGGCTCCGCATTCGGTGCATTCGCGCCGGCGGCGGATCGAGTTGCCCTCGCGGCTGATGCGGGAGTCGATCACCTTGTCCTCGATGGATGTGCACTTGGGGCAGCGCATGATTGAGCTGGAAGCAGGGGGCTAGGAGCAGGGAGCTGAAATCAAGGCGGGGGCCGAACGAAGCTTGCCCGCGGGCTCAGACGGTCTCGGCGCGGTCGAGTTTCAGGAAGTTCTCGAGGAGCTTCATGCCGCCTTCGGTGGCGATGCTCTCGGGGTGGAACTGGACGCCCCAGATGGGAAGTTCCTTGTGGCGCAGGCCCATGATTTCGCCTTCGGCGGTCTCGGCGGTGACGTCGAGGCAGGCGGGAAGAGAAGCGCGTTCGACAAGCAGGGAGTGGTAGCGCGTGGCGGCGAAGCCCTGAGGCATGCCGCGGAAGACATCGGTGCCCTTGTGCAGGATGGGCGAGGTCTTGCCGTGCATGAGACGGCCGGCACGGACGACGCGGCCGCCGAAGTAGTGGCCGATGGACTGGTGGCCAAGGCAAACGCCGAGGATGGGCTTTTTGCCGGCGAAGGCGCCGATCATGTCAAGCGAGACGCCGGCCTCGGCGGGCGAGCAGGGGCCGGGGGAAATGAGGATGCGGTCGGGGTTGAGCTTTTGCGCCTCGGCGGGGGTGATCTCGTCGTTGCGGAAGACGCGTTGCTCCACGCCCAGCTGCCCGAAATATTGGACGAGGTTGAAGGTGAAGGAGTCGTAGTTGTCGATGACGAGGAGCACGCGCGGAGGGTGTTTGGCGGGGACAATGAGGCGACGGCTCGCGCGGGGGCAAGCGCGGCGCGCTGGACGGAAACCGCCAAGGGGATGCGGGGTTGCGGCCGGGCGGAGGGCGGCGATGAGGCGTCGACTACAATTTGTCGCCGAAGCGGATGCGCTTGGCGGCGCCGCGCTTCTTTTGCCGCGAGGAGGGCTCGATGCCGATGCGCGGGTCGCCGGCGCGACCGAGTTGCACGAGGCGCTTGGCGTCGCGTTCGAATGTCTCGGCGGACTCGGGGAGGTAGAGCCACTTGCCGAGCACGGGGTGTTGGCGCAGGGCGGGAAACTCGGCGAGGAGCGAGGGCTGGTGCTCGTGGAAGGTGCAGACGAGGACGCCCTGCCAAGGCTCGCCTTGGACGGTCAGGAAGAGCTGGTGCCTGCCGTGGAGCATGATGGTCCGACCGCCGAACCAGGATTTCAGCTCGAAGGTCGGCTCGTCGCGCACGGGGTCGGCGAGCCACTCGAGCGGGTGGTCCGCTTTGACGGCGCGGGGCCGGACGGAGGCGGCGCGGGCGGGTTTCACGCGGCGGCGCGGTCGTCGGTTTCCGTGGCGTCGGCTGCGGGAGTCGATCCGGTGACAGAGGCGGCAGCCGGTTTGGCGGCGAGGGCAGACGGGGCGTGCATGAGGCCGAGGAGACCGCGGCCGAGGCGGGGTTTGGCGCCGGCGGGGGCGCTCACCGAGTCGGCATCGACGGGGCGGGCGGGCGTTGCGGCGGTGAGGACTGCCTGAAGTTCGGCACGGCGTTTTTCCTCGGCGGCGGCGAGCGAGGCGGTGATTTGCGCGGCGAGATCCGGAAGGGTCGAGGCGAGCCGGGCATCGACGGCGGCGGCGATTTGCGCGGCGAGCTGGCCGGCGTCGATCGCGGGGGCGGTCGGGGCG
>CBIHRE010000121.1:0-11490 GCA_966212385.1 uncultured Akkermansia sp.
ACGAGGCGGAGCGTGAGGAGGCGATGGATGCGCTTTTGGCGGCCTTGCTGCACGCCACCTTCAAGCGAGTCGGGTTCTACGATGGGGCCGAGTTTTCCGTGGCGGACCTGCGTGTCCGCGGCCTGCTGCCGCCGCTTTATGAGCGCTGGCTGCAAGAATCGTTTTTGGATCTCGAGTGCCGCGGGCTCTTGGCTCGGAGCGGCGGCGCCCGTTATTCGGTTCGCACGGATGTCGCGGCCGACGGGCTTGATCACGCCTGGGCGGCCTGGGAGCGGCAAAAGCGCGATGCGCGTTTCGCCGACAAGGCGGCGCATCACGCGCTCCTCGAAGTTTGCCTGCGCGCCTTGCCAGAGATTTTGGCGGGGCGGCGACCGGCGACGGAGGTGATGTTCCCCGGCGCTTCGTTGGAGCTGGTGGAGAAGATTTATCAGGGCAATCGGGTGTCCGATCTTTTCAACGAGCAGCTCGGCCGGGCGTTGCTCGCGGGCGTCGAGGCGCGTCTGGCGGCCGATCCGACCGCGCGCCTGCGCATCCTCGAAGTAGGGGCGGGGACGGGCGGCTCCACCGCGGGCGTGCTGGCGAAGTTGCGCGCGCATCACGGGCGCATCGCCGAGTATTGCTACACGGATATCTCGAAGGCCTTCCTGTTTCACGCCGAGCGGACCTTCGCGCCCGGTAATCCTTTCCTACGCACCGCGCTTTTCGACGCTTCACGCCCTGCCTCGGAGCAGGGGATCGAGACCGGCGCCTACGACTTCGTGCTCGCGACCAACGTCCTGCACGCGACGCGCGACATCCGTCGGACGCTGCGCAACGTGAAAGCCGTGCTCCGCGCGAACGGGCTGCTCCTGCTCAACGAGATCAGCCGCAAGTCTCTCGCCGCTCATCTCACCTTCGGGTTGCTCGAAGGTTGGTGGCTCACCGAGGACGCGGCGCTGCGGATGCCGGGCGGGCCCGGCCTCTACCCCGACGCATGGGGCCGAGCGCTGGAGGCGGAAGGTTTCCGCTCGGTGCGCTTTCCCGCCGCCGCCGCGCACGGCTTGGGGCAGCAGATCGTCGTGGCGGAAAGCGATGGCGTGGTCTGCGTCGGCGCGGGCCGGGGCGCGAAAGCCGCGTCGGTCGCGCCCGTGGCTTCCGTCGCGGTCGTGGAGGGCGCGGCGCACGGCCTCGGCGAGGCGGCTCTGCGTGAGAAGGGCGCGCTGTATTTCAAGAAGCTGCTGGGCGAAGTGCTGAAGCTGCGCCCGGACGAGTTCGATGCCGCGACACCGCTGGGCCAATACGGCCTCGATTCGATCATGATCGGGCAGATCAACGAAAAGTTGCGCGGCGACTTCGGCGATCTGCGCAAGACCCTGCTTTTCGAGGCGAAGACGATCGACGCGCTCGTGGAGCACTTCATCCGCGAGCAGCGTCCGGCGTTCGCGGCCGTGCTGGGCGTGGGTGCGGCCGCGCCCGCTTCGGTTTCGGCGCCACCGACGATTTCGGCGCCAATCTCCTCTCGGTCCGAGCCCGCGCGGGCGGAGACGGCCGCCGACGAGCCGATCGCGATCATCGGCATGAGCGGGCGCTATCCGCAGGCGGACAACCTCGATGCGTTTTGGGCGAATCTCCAGGCAGGCAAAGATTGCGTGCGAGAGGTGCCGGCCGACCGCTGGACGCTGGACGGCTTTTATTGCGCGGACCCCAAGGAGGCGGTCGCGAGCGGGCGGAGTTACAGCAAGTGGGGCGGCTTCATCGACGGCTTCGCCGATTTCGATCCGCGCTTTTTCAACATCACTCCGCGCGAGGCCTTGAACATGGACCCGCAGGAGCGGCTATTCCTCCAGACGGCCTGGCAGGCTTTGGAGGACGCCGGCTATACGCGGGAAACGCTCGCGAAGGAATACGGCGGCAGGGTGGGCGTCTTCGCGGGCGTGACGCGGGCCGGTTTCGAGATGCGGGCGCTGGAACACAGCCGCCGCACGGGCGAACCTTTTCCCGGCGTCTCGTTCAGCTCGGTGGCGAACCGCGTCTCCTTCGCGCTCGACCTCAAGGGGCCGAGCCTGGCGGTCGACACGATGTGCTCTTCGTCGTTGACGGCGGTCCACGAGGCTTGCGAGCGGCTGCGGCGCGGCGACTGCGCCCTGGCCATCGCGGGCGGGGTGAACGTGTATGTGCATCCCTCGAGCTACGTAAGCCTGTGCGCCGCCGGCATGCTGTCGAAGGATGGAGCGTGCCGGAGTTTTGGCGAAGGCGCCAACGGCATCGCGCTCGGCGAAGGCGTGGGCGCGGTGTTGCTCAAGCCGCTCTCGCGCGCGCTGCGCGACCGCGACGCCATCCACGGGGTCATCCGCGGCTCGAGCGTCAATCACGGTGGAAAGACCAACGGCTACACGGTTCCGAATCCGAACGCGCACCAGGAGTTGATTCGCGAGACCTTGAACAAGGCGCGGGTGAACGCGCGCTCGGTGGGCTACATCGAGGCGCATGGCACGGGCACGGAGCTCGGCGATCCGATCGAGATCACGGGGCTCGCTTTGGCTTTCGCGTCGGACACGGCGGAGCGCGGCTTCTGCGCCGTGGGCTCGGCCAAGTCGAACCTCGGCCACCTCGAGGCCGCCGCCGGCATCGCCGGGCTGACCAAGGCCATCCTGCAAGTGAAGCACGGACGCCTGGTCCCGAGCCTGCACGCGGAGCGGACCAATCCGAACATCGCCTTCGAGCAGACGCCCTTCCGCCTGCAGCGCGAACTGGCGGAGTGGCCGCGGCCGGTGCTGAACATCGACGGCGCTCCGCGCGAGTATCCGCGCATCGCCGGCGTGTCGTCTTTCGGAGCCGGGGGCGTAAATGCGCACGTGCTGGTCGGAGAGTTTCGCGCCGCCGACGGAGCTACCGGTGGCGAAGCATCCTCCGGCGGCGTCGCGTCCGGGGAGTCCGCCTTGATCGTGCTCTCGGCCAGGGACGAGGCGCGTTTGCGAGAGATCGCGCGCAACCTGGTCGTTCGGCTGGAGGACGACGAGCGGACGGCGCGCACGCTGACCCTGCGCGACGTGGCCTACACCTTGCAAACGGGACGCGAGGCGATGGAGGAGAGGCTGGCCTTGGTGGCGGATTCGCTGCCCGACCTGATGGCGAAGCTGCGCGCCTGGCTCAAGGGTGGCGCCGGCGAAAACTCGGTCCGGCGCGGCAACGTGCGAGATAACCGGGACAGCTTTGCGGCCTTCGCGGCGGACGAGGACATCCAGCACGCCATCGCGGCTTGGGTGGCCAAGCGGAAGTTCGACAAGCTGCTCGGTATCTGGGTGCGCGGCTTGAACATCGACTGGGCCGCGCTCCAAGCGGGCGTTGCGCCCGGGGCGCTCCCGCGGCGGGTGCATCTGCCGGCTTATCCCTTCGCCCGGGAGCGTTACTGGTTCGATGCGGCATCGGTGTCCGTTGCAGTCGCTCCCGAGCCCGAACTCGCGCGCGGCGAGATCGCGGATACCTGGCTCGGGATTCCGGCGTGGGTCGAGAGCGTCGCACCGGCGCAGGCGGCGGAAGCGGCGAAGGCTCCGGCACCGCTCCGGTGCGAGCGAATCTGGTGCGATTGGCCCGCTGAGACGGCAGGCGCGAACGCTGAGCGGTTGCGCTCGGCGGCGCACGATGCCGCGGGACGTTTCACCGAGTTGGCGCAGGAGCTTCTCGTTCGCGTGCAAGGCGCGCTTCGGATCGCGACGAGCGAGGACGTTTTGTTGCAGGCCGTCATTTCGAGCCGGCACGAGGATCGGGTGCTGCGCGGTTTGGCGGCCTTGTTGCGCTCCGCGCGGCTCGAGAATCCCCGTTTCTTCGGTCAACTGGTCGAGCTGGACCCGGACGACTCGGCCGAGGGCCTGCTCCGAAAGCTCGACGAGTGTGCGCGAAGCCCGGCGGAGGCTCATGTCTCGTATGGTGAAGGACGCCGGAGAGTGCCGCTTTGGCAGGAACTACCTCCCGCGGGTGGCACGGCGCAGGCGCAGGCCCTGTGGAAAGATGGCGGCGTCTACCTGCTCAGCGGCGGCGCCGGAGGTCTCGGTTTGGTGTTCGCTCGCGAGATCGCGCGCAAGGCCCGCGGCGGGGTGTTTTTCCTGGTCGGACGCTCCGAAATCTCGCTCGCGAAAAAAGCCGAGTTGGATGCGATCGGAAGCGGCGACGCGCGGGTGGAGTATCGGCAGGCGGACCTCGCGCGGCGGGAGTCGGTCGATGCGCTTATCCAGGAGATCGTGACGAGGCATGGTCGCCTCGACGGCGTGATCCATGCGGCCGGTGTGCTGCGGGACGGCTTCATCCTGAAAAAATCCCGGGAAGATCTCGCCGCGGTTTGCGCGCCCAAGGTGGCGGGCTTGGTCAACCTCGACGAGTCGACGAAGGATCTTCGCCTCGATTTTTTCCTCTGTTTCTCCTCGGTCGCGGGCGCGCTGGGCAACACCGGGCAGGCCGACTATGCGGTCGCGAACGCATTCATGGATGCCTATGCCGCGCGGCGCGCCGAACTGGTGCTGTCGGGCGCGCGGAGCGGTCGGACGCTGTCGCTCAACTGGCCGCTTTGGGCGGCGGGTGGCATGCCGGTGGATGATCTCACGCGGACCGAGCAGTGGGAGCGGGTGGGCATGAAGCCCATGCGCTCCGAGACCGGCTTTGAGTTGCTGTGCCAGGCCTTTGCCCGCGGTGGAGCACAAGCGATGGCGATGCAGGGGAACCCGGCCCGGTTCCGGGAGATGTTGGCCAAGGCGCCGCTGCCGCCGTCGTCGCATTCACGGAATACCGCCGTGGCGCCATCGCAGTCGGTCGTGGTGGAGCCGGTCGCGCTCAAGGCGCGCGTGCTGCATGAACTGAACACACTCTTCGGCGCGGTCACAGGCCTGGCGGTCGAGCGGATCGACGCCCGCGATCCGCTGGCGAGCTTCGGCGCCGACTCGATCATGATCGCCAAGCTCAACCAGCAGCTCGGCCGGATCTTCGAGAAGCTGCCGAAAACCTTATTCTTCGAATACGAGACCCTGGATGCGCTGACGGATTATTTCCTGCGGCAACACACGGCGGGTTGCCAGACCTGGGTCGGGGCGGGGGAGAACACGGCGCCCGTTCGCGAGGAGCCTGCGCCCGTGCGGTCCACCGCGCTTGGATTGACCCAGTCGGCCTCGAAGGTTTCGGCCCCTCTGCCGAGCGGTCGAGTCCAGGAGCCGATCGCGATCATCGGCATCGGCGCGCATTTCGCGCAGGCGGACACCTTGGAAGAGTTTTGGAGCCTGCTTCGAGACGGGCGCGATTGCATTCGTGAGATTCCCGCGGAGCGTTGGAGCCTGGATGGCTTTTACGAGGCCGACCCGAAGCGCGCGGTGGCGCAGGGCAAGAGCTACGGCAAGTGGGGCAGTTTCCTCGACGGCTTCGCGGACTTCGATCCGCTCTTCTTTAACATCTCGCCGCCGGAAGCCTTGAACATGGATCCGCACGAGCGGCTCTTCCTTCAGACGGCCTGGGAGGCGATCGAGGACGCGGGCTACACGCCGGAGCGCCTGGCCGTTGAGCAGGATCGCAATGTCGGGGTTTTCGCCGGCATCACCAAGGTCGGCTACGCGCTGCACGGGCCGCGGCTCCGGCGCGAGGGCGAGCGCGTGTCGCTGCACACCTCGTTCGGCTCGGTGGCTAATCGCGTTTCCTACGTGATGAACCTGCGCGGCCCGAGCATGCCGGTCGACACGATGTGCTCCTCGTCGCTCGTCGCGATCCACGAGGCCTGCGAGCTCCTGCGGCGCGGGGATTGCGCAATGGCCATCGCCGGGGGCGTGAATCTTTACCTGCACCCGGAGAACTTCGTCGAGATGTCGGCGCTGCAGATGCTCTCGAAGGACGGGCGATGCCGCAGCTTCGGCGCGGGCGGCGACGGCATGGTGCCGGGCGAGGGCGTGGGCGTGCTCTTGCTCAAGCCCTTGGCCAAAGCGATCGCGGACGGCGACCCGATCCATGCGGTGATCCGCGGCTCGCACGTGAATCACGGCGGGCGCACCAACGGCTATTCGGTTCCGAATCCCAAGGCGCAGAGCGAGCTGGTGCGCGAGACGCTTGATCGGGCGGGAGTGCATGCGCGCGAGGTCGGCTACGTGGAGGCTCACGGCACCGGCACGGCGTTGGGCGATCCGGTCGAGGTCGATGGGCTTGCGCGGGCCTTCCAGGCGGACACGTCCGACACAGGTTATTGCGCGCTAGGATCGGCGAAAACCAATCTCGGCCACCTCGAGGCGGCGGCAGGCGTGGCGGGTCTGCTCAAAGTGGTGTTGCAGATGAAGCACGGTCGGCTCGCGCCGAGTCTGCATGCGCGGGAGCCGAACCCTAACATCGACTTCTCCGCCACCCCCTTCCGCGTGCAGCACGAACTGGCGGAGTGGACGCGACCTGTGCTCAACCGCGACGGCGTTACCCGCGAGATCCCGCGCATCGCGGGTCTTTCGTCTTTCGGCGCCGGCGGAACCAACGCGCACGTGATTTTGGAGGAATTCGCGCTTGGCAGGAACGCGACCGAGGCCTCGTTGACGCCGGAGGCGGAGCCTTTGGCGAAGCCGCTTTGGATCGTGTTGTCGGCGAAGAACGACGCGCGCCTCGTCGCCTATGCGCGGCGCCTGCGCGATTATTTGTCGGATAAAGCTGCGGCGGGTCTTCGGCTACGCGACCTGGCTTACACGCTTCAAATCGGACGCGAGGCGATGGGGGAGCGTTTGGCGCTGTCGGCCGTGTCGCGCGACGAGCTGATCGCAAAACTAGAAGCGTTCATCGCCGGGCGAAGTGATATCGACGGCTTCTATCGTGGGCAGGTCCGGAAGAACCGGGATGCCTTGGGCGCGTTGACCGCCGATCCGGCCTTTCCGGCGAGCCTGACACAATGGCTGGCGGAGGGGCAGGAGCAGCGAATCGTGGAGCTTTGGGTTACGGGACTGGGCTTCGATTGGCGCCGTCTCTACCCGGAGACGAAGCCGCGCGTGCTGGGCGGCCTGCCGACCTATCCTTTCGCACGCGAGCGGTATTGGATTCCGGCGGAGAAGGAGACGGCGGCAAGCGTCGCCGCCGGCACCTCGCCTGCTCCGGCGCAGGAAGACGAGGCGGTTGCGTTGACCCTCCGGCCGGCGTGGGAACCGGTCGCCATCAACGAAAACGCGGCGATCTGGCCTGCCGCGAACGGACGTGTGCTCGTGGTTGGCGGGACGGAACGGCAGCGAGCGGAGATCGAAAAGCGGTATCCAAACTGCTGCCACGTCGCGCGAGATGGTGGGTTTGACGCCGCGGAGATCGCGAGGCGCATCGGGCATGGCGCGCCGGTGGAGCATGTTGTCTGGATCGGGTCCGATGAGCCGGCGCCCTCGCCGGCCGATGAACGTATCGTGACGGCGCAGGAGCAAGGCGTGGTTGGGGTGTTCCGTCTGGTGAAGGCCTTGCTTGGGCTTGTTTACGGGACCCGTGAGCTGGGCTGGACCCTGATCACCTTTGGGGCGCAAGCGGTGCGCGATTGTGACGCGGTGAATTCGCTCGATGCCGGCGTGCACGGTTTCGCCGGCAGCCTTGCCAAGGAGTATCCGCGTTGGCGGGTGCGCGTTTTGGATCTGGAGCAGGGCGCGACGCTCGACGCGGAGGACCTGTGGACGCGGCCGGCGCATCCGGAGGGCGATGGCTGGGCGCGGCGTGGCGGGCGCTGGTTCGAGCAGAAGCTGGTGCCGGTGGCGGAGCGCGCGGCGAGCGGCGTCTCTCCCTACCGGCGTCGCGGCGTGTATGTCCTGATCGGCGGCGCCGGCGGCATCGGCGAGGTGGTGAGCCGCGCGTTGATCGATCGAGACGAGGCGCAAGTGGTGTGGATCGGGCGTCGCGCGAAAGACGCGACGATCCAGCGGCAGCTCGATGCGCTTTCCGCGTGCGGGATGACACCGCTCTATATCGCCGCGGATGCGCGCCGCCGCGACGAGCTCGAGGGGGCTCATGCCGAGATCAAGGCGCGCTTCGGCGCGGTTCACGGGATCTTTCATTCCGCGCTAGGTTCCTACGACAGGAGCCTGGCGGAGATGGACGAGACGCAGTTTCGCGAGGTGTTGTCGGCCAAGGTCGATGTCTGTGTGCGCCTCGCGCAGGTGTTTGGCGGCGAGCCCTTGGATTTCGTGGTGTTCTTCTCGTCGCTCGCGGCCTTCGGCAAGGCGCGCGGCATGAGCAGCTACGCCACAGCCTGCACCTTCAAGGACGCGTTCGCGAAGCACGCGCGGGCCATCTTCGCCTGCCCGTGCAAGGTGATGAACTGGGGCTACTGGAACATAGGCGGCGGCGCGCGCATATCGGAGACCTTGCGCCGTCACATCGAGCAGACCGAGCGCATCCGGCCCATCGATCCGGCGGAGGGAGTGGCGGCGCTGGATGCGCTGCTTGGCGACGGACTCGATCAACTGGCTTTCATGAAAACCGCCGCGCCCGCGGAAATCAGGGGCGTCCGTTGGGAGGAACGCATGAGCACTTATCCAGACAGCATCCAGACCGCCCTCTCCGCCTTCGAGTCTCTGCGCGGCCGCCCGTCGAGAGTCGCCGTCCCCCGTGCTCATCCCGGCGTGGAGGAGTTGGAGGCGTGGATGGTGCGGTTGCTGTTCCGGCAACTGCGGGAGATGGGCGTGTTCCCGGTCTTGGGAGATTTCTCCGCGGACGCTTCGGCGCTCCGGCGTCAGGCGGGCGTGTTGGAGAAGCATGCGCGGTGGTGGATCGAGGCGATGAAGGAGCTCGAGCGCGCGGGCTTGCTGCGCTCGACGGACGGTAGGCTCGGCGCGGGCGCGAAATTTGCCGAGGCGGTGCGCGACGAGGCTTGGCCGGCGTGGGAAAGTTTCCGCGCGCGCTATCGTGACGACGCGGAAATGGCCGGCCCCATCGCGGTGGTGGACGATTGTTTCCGGAAGCTTCCGGCCATCTTACGTGGTTCGGTTCTCACCACCGACGTGCTTTTCCCTGGCGGTTCGCTGGCGAAGATGGCGACGCTCTATAAAGACAACACGGTCTCGCGCTATTTCAACGAGGCGCTCGCCGAACAGGTGGTCGCCTATGTCGAGCGACGCCTGGCGGCGGAACCGGGCGCGAAGCTGCGAATTCTCGAAATCGGCGCAGGGACCGGAGGAACCACCTCGATTCTGCTTCCGCGGCTGAGCTCCTTCGCGGGCGGCATCGCGGAGTATTGTTATACCGACCTGTCCCAATCCTTCCTGCACAAGGCGGCGGAGCGCTACGGCGCGGCGTATCCCTTCCTTGTCTATAAGATCTGCGACATCGAGCGCACGCCCGCCTCGCAGGGCTTTGCCCCCGGAGCCTACGATATCGTGGTCGCGACCAACGTGCTGCACGCGACGAAGCGGGTTCGCGAGACTCTGACGCATGTGCGCTCCGCGCTGCGGCCGGGCGGCTTGCTCGCGCTGAACGAGATGAGCGCGAAGACCATCTTCGCCACGTTGCTCTTCGGCCTGATCGACGGCTGGTCGCGCGCCGAGGACGAGGCGATCCGGATTCCCGGCAGCCCCGGGCTCCTCCCGGAGACTTGGCAGGCTCTGCTCCAGGAGACCGGCTTTGGCGACGCGTATTTGCCGACGACGGAGGCGCGCCATCTGGGGCAGCAGATCATCCTTTGCGCAAACGCCGCTGCGCCGGCGGCTTCGAGCGAAGTGAACGCGAAAGCGTCTCATTCCTCGCTTCCGGCCAACGTGCCCGCCGCCCCGGTCGTGTCGGCCAGGGTGGGCGCGGTCCCCGCGCCGTCGCCGGTCGTCGATGTGGCCGCGCAAGTGCGGAAGCGAGTGCTGCATTGCCTCGCGCAGTCGTTGCGCCTGCCGGAGAGCGGCATCGAGCTGGATATCCCCTTCTCGGATTACGGCGTGGATTCGATCCTCGGGTCGCAGTTCATCAACCAGCTCGCCGACGATCTGGGGCTCACGCTAAACACCACCATCATCTTCGACCATCCGACCGCCGAGCGGCTCGCGCGGCATTTGGCGGAGGTGCACCGGGAACGTTTGGCTCCTCTCTTTTCGGCGGAGGCGCCGGCCGTGGATGCCGCGCCGGCCGCAGGCATTCCGGCCGACGCGCGTTTCACGGACGAGCGGCGGATCGCCGCCGGGCGGGCGACGGACATCGCGGTGATCGGCATGTCGGGGCAGTTCCCCGGTGCGGAGGACCCGCGCGCATTCTGGAAAAACCTGATCGCGGGCCTCGACTGCGTGAGCGAATTGCCGGCGCATTACCTCGATCTGCAACGCGATTACAGCCCGTCCAAACAGCGCGGAAAGAGCTATTGCCGCGAGGGCGGCGTGCTGAAGAACCGGGACTGCTTCGATCCGCTCTTCTTCCATCTGTCGCCGCGCGACGCGGAGTCGATGAACCTGCATCAGCGCCTGGTTCTCCAGGAGGGCTGGCGCGCGCTGGAGGACGCCGGCTACAATCCCCGCGCGCTCGCGGGCACCCGGACCGGCTCCTTCGTGGGCTCGGAGCCGACCGGCTATTTCCACGAGACCTTCACCGGCGCGTCGGATGCGATCATCGCCTCGCGCCTCTCGTATTTCCTCGATCTGCGAGGGCCGGCGTTGGTGGTGAACACCGGCTGTTCCTCGTCCGGGGTGGCGCTCCACATGGCCTGCGAAAGCCTGCGCAACGGCGAGTCCGAGATGGCGCTGGCCGGCGGCGTGTTCGCCGCGATCAGCCGCACGGCGCTTATTCCGCTTTCGGAGATCGACATGATCGCGCGCACGGGGCGTTGTCGCACCTTCGACGCCGACGCCGACGGCATGGTCCTGTCGGAAGGTGTGGGCATGGTCGTCCTGAAACGGCTCGAGGACGCGGAGCGCGACGGAGACGCGATCTACGGCGTCATCTCCGCGTCGGGCATAAACCAGGACGGCGCGAGCAACGGCATCACGGCACCCAACGGTGCGGCTCAGGAGGCGCTTATCACCGATGTCTACCGGCGTTTCGGCGTCGATCCGGAGACGATTTCCTACATCGAGGCGCACGGCACGGGCACGCCTCTGGGCGATCCCATCGAGGCCAACGCCCTCTCGCGAGCCTTCCGCCATTTCACCGCGAAGCGCAGCTTTTGCGCGCTGGGCAGCGCCAAGGCTCACATCGGACACACCGCCGCGAGCGCGGCCGTCATCGGCTTGATGAAGGTATTGCTCTCGATGCGGCACCGCCGGATCCCCGGTTTGCCCCATTTCAAGCGGCTCAACCCGCAGATCGAGCTCGAGGGCTCGCCCTTCTACATCCCGACGACCGCCCAGGCCTGGCAATCACCGGACGGACGCCCGCTGACGGCGGCTCTGAGCTCCTTCGGGCACAGCGGGACGAACGCGCACTTTGTCATTCGCGAACACGTTTCCGCTTCGGTCCAAGAGACCGGATCGACGGCGACTCCTTCCGGCGAAGTGGTCGTTCCGCTTTCCGCCAAAGACGGCGAGCGTCTGCGCGAGGCCGCGGAGCGGCTGCTCGATTATCTGGCCGAGG
>CBIHRE010000122.1:0-11463 GCA_966212385.1 uncultured Akkermansia sp.
AAAGACTACCGCATCGGCATCCTCGGCAGCGGCTTCATCGTCAGCGATTGCCACTTGCCCAGCTACCGCAAGGCCGGCTTCAACCCCGTCGCCATCGCCTCGCGCACCCGTGAGTCCGCCGCCAAGGTCGCCGCCGCGCACGGCATCGCCAAGGCCTGCACCTACCAAGAACTGCTCGACGATCCGACCATCGAGGTGCTCGACATCGCCGTGCCGCCCGACGCCCAACTCGGCCTCATCGAGGCCGCCTGCAAGCGCGGCACCGTGAAAGGCATTCTCGCGCAAAAACCCCTCGGCAACGATTACGCCGAGGCCGTGCGCGCCGTGGAGCTCTGCGAACGCGCCGGCATCGTCCTCGCGGTCAACCAGAACATGCGCTACGACCAGTCCGTGCGCGCCGCGAAATCCCTCCTCGACCAAGGGGCGCTCGGCCGGCCCGTCTTCGCCAGCATCGATATGCGCGGCATCCCGCATTTCATGCCCTGGCAGGAGGCGCTCGGCTGGGTGACGTTGCGCATCATGTCGATCCACCACTTGGATTGTCTGCGCCACTGGTTCGGCGATCCCGAGCGCATCTATTGCAGCACGCGGCCCGACCCGCGCACCAAGTTCGCCCACACCGACGGCATCTGCACCTACATCCTCGAATACGCCGACGGCCTGCGCTGCGTCGGTATCGACGACATCTGGACCGGACCCGCCCGCGAAGGCGCGCCCGCCGACCTCGCCATCCGCTGGCGCATCGAGGGCCTCGACGGACTCGCGATGGGCGACATCGGCTGGGTCAAAAATCCCTACACCACGCCCTCGACCCTGCGCTACGCCGTGAAGGGCGACACCGCCTTCCACGAGCCGACCTGGACCGAGAGCTGGTTCCCCGACGCCTTCGCCGGAACGATGGGCCAACTCCTCACCGCCCTCGCCACCGGCGCCGCTCCCGCCATCTCCGGCCGCGACAACCTCAAGACCATGGCTCTCGTCGAGGCCGCCTACCGCAGCGCCGCCGAACACCGCGCCGTCGCGCTCTCCGAAATCCACCCCGGCGCCTGACGCCGCATCACCACCTCTTTCCCCAACAACAACCCGCTCATCACGACACCCCATGAAACTCGGCATCATCAACAGCGCGTTCGGCCAAGCCGGCGTCGACACCGCCACCGGCCTCGGCCACATCGCCCGCATCGGCTTCGACTGCGTCGATATTTTCACCGAAGCGCTCACCATCAGCGCCGACGAAAAACGCCTCGTCGCCAACACCTGCCTCAAGCACCGCCTGCCCATCACCTCCTGCGTCGTCGTCGCCGCCGGCCTCATCGATTTCAACGACCCCGTCCGCGAGTTCCACGTCACGCGCTGCAAGGCCTTCATCGACCTCGCCCACGAGTGGGGCGCGAAAAACATCCTCCTCGTGCTCGGCGAATACATCTGGCAACGCGAGGTCATCCCGCCCGCCGCGCAGTGGGGCTGGGCGATCGAGACCTGCCGCATCCTCGGCGACTACGCCGACAAGAAGAACGTCGACATCGCCCTCGAGCTCGAACCCTTCCGCCTCAGCCTCCTCAACAGCGTCGAGAAGATGGTCGCCTTCGTGGACGAGTGCGCCCACCCGCGTGTCCGCGCCAACATCGACATCAGCCACCTCGTCCTCGCCGACACCTGCCCGAGCGATCTCGCCAAGCTCAAGGGCAAGGCAATCCACGTCCACATCAGCGACTGCGACGGCAAGGTCCACGGCGACCTCCCGCCCGGTCGCGGCATCGTGAAGTTCGAGCCTTACCTCCAGGCGATCAAGGAGCTGGCCTTCGACGGCACCGTCGCCATCGAACTCGAATACTCCCCCGACCCGTCCAAGATCGTCGAGTGGGTCGAGGAGGCCTACACCCAGACCAACCGTCTGATGCAGCTCACCGGCCTGCGCGGTTGAGCCTTTGATCGTCAGCGCGGGGAGCGTCCCGTCCCCACCCGACCGATGCGTTTGAGTCCGGACATCCGTCCCCGCCCCTCGGCCCTGCCCGCGACGGGCGGACCGACCTTAGGATCAGCTACATATTTTCCAAAGCCGGCTAACTTTATTTAGGTAGACCGCGAACTGGATGAGCCCTTTGGCCGCGCTTCATTTTTGGCGCCCACCCCTGCCCCATGTTCTCGTTCCATTGCCCGCCCGCGGTCTTCGCCTGCGCCCTCCTCGCCGCAACTTCCCCGGCCCTCGCCGTCGAACTCAAGGTCGACATCAGCAACACCAGCCGCCCCGTCAGCGAAGGCAACGACCCCGCCTACACGCCCTGGCCCACCCTCGTCAGCGGCAACACCTCCGCCGCCACCTTCGACGGCGTCACCGTGACCTTCGCCCGACCCGCCGCGTCGGCCGGCACCGCCCTGGAATCGAACTACTGGAAGGCCGGCGTGCAGGACACGACCCTCAACATCAAGCTCACCGCCGACGGCCTTAAAGTCTCGGAAGGCGACGCCGGCGCGCAGATCGAGATGCGCCTCGCCGGTCTCTCGGCCGGCGCCCACTCGGTCCTCCTTTATCTCAACAATTGGGACGGCCCCACCAGCAACGCCCCGCTCGATATCTCCGTGAACGGCACCCAGGTCGTGGACAACCTGCCCGTGTCCACCCGCGTTACGGACAACAACAACGCGACCACCGCCTACCTTAACTTCACCGCGACGACCGGCCAGGACGTCGTCATCTTGATCAAGGCCGAGACCACCGGTTCCGAAACCTACAAGAACGTTCACCTAAACGGCTTCGAGATCGATGTCCCCAACGTCAAGGGCCAGGCCAACAACCCCGTCCCCGCCCACGCCGACGAGCATGTCAACGCCGACACCGGCTCGATCACCCTCCAGTGGGGCACCGCCGTCCTCGGCGCCGCCTCCCACAACGTCTACTTCGGCACCAGCGAGAGCGCGATTACCAACGCCGCACCCGCCTCGCCTGAATACAAGGGCAACCAAACCGCCAACACCTACCCGGTGAGCGGCATCAATCCCCATCTCACTTACTACTGGCGCGTCGACGAGGTCACCGCCGGCGGCACCGTGGTCAAAGGCAACGTCTGGATGTTCCGCCCGCGCCGCCTCGCCTTCCCCGGCGCCGAAGGCTGGGGCCGCTTCGCTCGCGGAGGTCGCGGCGGCGTGGTCCGCCACGTCACCAACCTCAACGACTCCGGCCCCGGTAGTCTCCGCGACGCCATCGAGGGCGACTACGGACCCCGCACCGTGATCTTCGACGTGAGCGGCCTGATCACGCTCAACTCCGACATCATCATCGACGGCACCATGCCCTACATCACCGTCGCCGGCCAGACCGCCCCCGGAAAAGGCATCTGCATCAAGCGCGAGCAATTCGCGATGAGCGGATCGCGCGACGTCGTCTTCCGCTACCTCCGCCTCCTCGTCGGCAAGGAAAGCGGCGCCACCCAAAACGCCACCGGCATGGCCGGCGTCGACCACTGCATCATGGACCACGTCTCCGCCGGCTGGGGCATCGACGAAGGCCTCAGCAGCCGTGGCGCCAAGAACATGACCTTCCAGCGCAGCAGCCTCTCCGAGGCGCTCAACATCGCCGGCCACAAAAACTACCCCGAGGGCACCGCCCACGGCTACGCCGCCTCCATCGGCGGGGACGTCGGCTCCTTCCACCACAATCTCCTCGCCCATAACGAAGGCCGCAACTGGTCGCTCGCCGGCGGCCTGACCGGCGACGGCTATTTCGCCGGCCGGATGGATATCACCAACAACGTCGTCTACAACTGGGGCGGTCGCACCACCGACGGCGGCGCCCACGAGGTCAATTTCGTCAACAACTACTACAAGCCCACCGTCAACGCCGACACCTTCATCATGCTCACCGCGCAGCATGACAACTTCCCCGGCACCCAGCAGTATTACTTCGCCGGCAACGTCCTGCCGGGCCGCGTCACCGAGGCGAACCAGCCCGCCGGCCGCGCCGGCGCCTTCACGAACGACGATCCCTACGCGGTCTTCGTGAACGCCCCGTTCTTCCCCTCCTACGTCACCACCCAGAGCGCGACCAACGCCTACAAACAGGTTCTCTCTGACGTCGGTTGCAACCTCCCGCAAATCGACAACCGCGACGCCCGCATCATCAACGAGACGCTCAACGGCACCACCACCTATACCGGCAGCGTAAGCGGGAAAATAGGCATGCCCGACACCACCGCCGACGTCGGCGGCTGGGAAAACTACGGCAACGAGACCCGCCCCGCCGGCTTCGACTCCGACGGCGACGGCATGCCCGACTGGTGGGAGACCACCAAGGGCCTCAACCCCAACTCCGCCGCCAACGACTTCACCGAGTGCAACGCCGACCCCGACGGCGACGGCTACACCCACCTCGAGGACTACCTCAACTGGATGGCCACGCCCCACGTCGACGTGAACGCCGGAGCCTTCGTCGACGTCGATCTCCAGGTCCTCAGCGTCGGCTACTCCAAGACCACGCCCGCCTACACCTTCGTCGGCTCTTCGCTCAACGGCACGACCACCCTCGTCACCGGTCGCTACGCCCGCTTCACGCCCTCCACGACCGCCAACGCCCTCGGCGCGTTCACCTACACCGTCACCGACTCCGCCGGCGACTCCATGACCCGCACCGTCAACGTCCGCATCGTCGGCTCCGGCGTCGCCGTCCCGCCCGCCGCTCCCGCCGGCCTCTCCGCCGTCCCGGACAACGCCCAGGTCACCCTCTCTTGGTCCGCCGTCGCCGACGCCACCGGTTACAGCGTCAAACGCTCCACCGTCTCCGGCGGCCCCTACGCCGAGATCGGCACCACCGCCGGCACGAACTTCATCAACACCGGCCTCAGCAACGGCACGACTTACTACTACGTCGTCTCCGCCGTGAACGCCGCCGGTGAAGGCGTTCCCTCCGGCCAGGTATCCGCGGTTCCGCAAATCGTCTTCGCCAACCCGCCCGCCGCGCCCGCCGGCCTCTCCGCCACGGCCGCCAACGCCCAGGTGGCTCTCACCTGGTCCGCCGCCGCCAACGCCTCCAGCTACAACATCAAGCGCGCCATCGTCGGCGGCGGCCCCTACGCCACCGTCGGCACCGCCACCAGCACGTCCTTCACCAACACCGGCCTCACCAACGGCACGACCTACTACTTCGTCGTCTCCGCCGTGAACAACGTCGGCGAGAGCGCCAACTCCCCTCAGGCCTCCGCCACCCCCGCCGTCGTGCTCGGCGCTCCCGTCGGCCTCGTCGCCACCTCCTCGAACAGCCAGGTCACCCTCACTTGGACCGCCCTCTCCGGCGCGGTCACCTACAACGTCAAACGCGCCACCGTCTCCGGCGGCCCCTACACCATCATCGCCTCGCCGACCGGCGCCTCCTACATCAACACCGGCCTCACCAACGGCAGGACCTACTACTACGTCGTCTCCGCCGTGAACACCGCCGGCGAGAGCCCGAACTCCACCCAAGCCTCCGCCACCCCGGCGCTCATCACCGCCAATCCGCCCCTCGCCTACGCCGGCTACAACGACGCCGGCGCCATCGGAACGGCCATCGCCAACAACACCGTGTCCGGCGGCACCGGCTGGACCGGCAACTACGGCGTCAAGCCGACGTCCACCACGTATCCGTTCCCTTACTACACCACAGGCCTCACCTACTCCGACGCCGCCGGAGCCCTGTCCACCGCCGGCAACGCTCTCCGCATCGGAGCGGATACCCAGACCTCCACCAACACCCAGCAATACATGGTGCAGCACGTCCTGCCCTCCACGCTGGGCGCGACCGCCACCGCTGGCGGCGGCACGACCGGCACCCTCTGGATCAGCTACCTGATCTACAATCCCGCCTACACCACCCCGTCCGGCTTCTACCGCGAAGCCACCTTCAACTTCGTCTCCGGATCTCCGACCAGCGGAGGCTCGATCAACGGCGGCACCGTGCAGGGCGCCGTGGGCATGCCCAACACCAGCGCCACCGTCAGCCCGAACTGGACCATCACCACCATCCGCACCGACAACGGCCAGACCGTCTCGTCGACTCAGTCGACGCGCTCCGCTTTCAGCTCCTCCGTGCAACTGGTGGTGATCCGCATGGACATCGACACCACCACGGCGACCACCTTGGACCGGATGTATGTGTGGGTGAACCCGCCCCTCGGCACCGAACCGTCCGTCGCCTCGGCCCTGTTGACCAACACCACGATCAACCTGGACGTCATCAACGCGTTTCGCTGGCAGGGCAACGGCTACAGCGGCACCACCCCCGGCGCCATCTACACCGTCGACGAACTGCGCCTCGGCCGGGCCTTCGCCGACGTGACGCCGACCATCGTCTCGACGCCCACCGTCACCCTCGCCGCCACCGACTCCACCGCCGGTGAGTTCGGCGCCGACCAGTCGCTCGCCTTCACCGTCACCCGCACCGGCGCGACCACCTCCGCCCTCGCCGTTCCGCTCGTCGCCTCCGGCTCCGCCACCTCAGGCGTCGATTACACCGGCTTCTCCGGTTCCATCACCATCCCCGCCGGCCAAACCAGCGCCACCGTCACGCTCACCGTCCTCTCCGACTCGCTCGCAGAGGGTTCCGAGACCGTCACCCTCGCGCTTGGCACGAGCGCAAGCTTCACCGCCGGCACGCCGTCCTCGGTCACCGTCTCCATCACCGACCAGCCTGCCGAGGCTTACTACGCCTCCGTCATCGCAGATCCGGCCAAACGCGGCCCGACCGACGACGCCGACGGCGACGGCACGCCCAACCTCCTCGAATACTTCTTCGGCTCCAGCCCCGCCTCCGGCTCCGACACCGGCTCGCTCACCCTCCCCTCCGCCGACCCAGCCGCCAACACCCTCACGCTTCGCTTCCCCCGAGCCAAGAATCACCCCGACGCCGCCGGCACCCTCCAGTGGTCCTCCGACCTGTCCGCGTGGTTCACCTCCGGGCAATCCGACGGCACCCGCACCGTGACCTTCTCCAACACCGTCATCTCCGCCCCCGACGTTGACCCCGAGATCGTCGAAACCACCGCCACCGTCTCCGGCCCCTCCGGTGATACCCCGCGCGTCTTCGTCCGCCTCTCCGTTCAATAAGCGCCGCCGCGAACGATCCGCTCGGCGTCCCGGCCATGAACATCTTCGCCCGCTCGCCTCTCCGGCTCCGCGCCGCCGCGTTCATCGCTAGCGGCGCGCTGACCATCCCCTTGGGCGCCGTGCCCTCCTTCTCCGGCGCCGAGGGCTTCGGCGCCGTCACCGTGGGCGGCCGCGGCGGCGCGGTCTTGCACGTCACCAACCTGAACGACTCCGGCCCGGGCAGCTTCCGCGCCACCTGCGAAGCGAGCGGCCCGCGCACCGTCGTCTTCGACGTCTCCGGCATCATCCAGCTCGCGAGCGAGGTCCAGATCACGAATCCCTGCATCACCCTCGCCGGCCACACCGCGCCGGGCGACGGTGTCATCATCGCCGGCGCGACCGTCAACATGACCAACGGCGTGTCCGACGTGATCGTGCGCTACCTGCGTTTCCGTCGCAGCTACGACAAAGCCAAGTGGGCCGCCTGGGTCGCCGACAAGACCAAGCCCGACCCGCGCGGCCAGTGCCTCGTCGGCATGAGCGCCACGCGCAACATCATGGTCGACCACGTCTCGGTCAGTTGGGGCACGGACGAAAACATGTCGATCTACCGGCGCTACATCAACCCGCCGATCGTCACGGGTGGCTCCACGCTCGTCCCCACGAAAAACATCACCGTCCAGTGGTGCATCAGCTCCGAGGCGCTCAACGCCGCCAACCACGGCTACTCCGACACCTTCGGCGGCCAGGGCGCCAACCATCACCACAACCTTCTCGCCTGCAACGTGGGCCGAAACCCGAGCGTTTCGTTTTCCCACCTCATGGATTGGCGCAACAACGTCGTCTTCAACTGGCGCGATCGCTCCATGGACGGCGGCGGCGCCGAGGCCCACGTCAACGTCCTCAACAACTACTACAAACCCGGCCCCGCCACCGGCTACGACTTTCAGTGGAATCCGATGCCCCTGCTCAAGGTGCGCATCGTCAAACCCGAGATCCGCCAAAACGGCGCCCTCTTCGGCCTCAACGCCAAGAACCGCTACGCCTACCCCGGCGCCGTCGGCCTCTGGCACGTCGAGGGTAACCTCGTCGAGGGCTGCCCCGAGGTCAACGCCGACAACTGGGCCGGCCTGTCGCTTGTCAACGGAACCTACCACCGCGGCGTCCAATGGGGCGGCGGCGTATCCGACGCGCCGATACTCGGCTATCCCGGCTACGGCCCCGAGGCCGGCGCGAACCACCCCGAGTGGACCGGCCACCTCATGACCGACCACCTCGACTGGGCGCGCTCCCCCGTGCCGCTCACCCACGCAGAGTTCCCCGAAGATCCCGACGACCCCGAGGACGGCCCTGCCGGCGGAATTTACGTCCTTCCTGATCTCCCGAATATCGCAACCCAGACCGCGCAGGCCGCCTACGCCTCCGTTCTTGCCGGCGCCGGCGCAACGCTGCCCGTTCGCGACCCGGTCGATGTGCGCGCGGTCAACATGGTCTCCACCGGCGTCGCCACCGCCGGCACGCGCGGCAAAGGCATCATCGATCACCCCGACGAGGTCGGCGGCTATCCCACCCTCGCCGTCCTCACCCGCCCCGCCGGCTGGGACACCGATGGCGACGGCATGCCCGACGCCTGGGAAACGCGTCACGGTCTCGACCCCGCCAACCCCGCCGACCGCAATGGCGATTTCGACACCGACGGCTATACCAACCTCGAAGACTACCTCGGCGAACTCGGTGCCTTTAAAGCCGTGCAAGACGTCATCTGGGACGGCTCGGCCAACAACCGCTACGCCCGGATCGAAAACTGGGACATCGCCTTCCAACCCTCGCGCCTCGACACCGCCGTGATCGATGGCGCCACCGTGGTCGTCGACGCCATCGGCCAGCACGCCGGCATTCTGAAACTCGCGAACGGCGCCCGCCTAGACGTCACCGCCGGCTGGCTCGAGATCGCCACCCGCCTGGAAATCGCCGCCGGCTGCACCGCGACCGTCCAAAATTCCGCCGCCCTCAACATCGCCGGCGACCTCGTCAACCACGGCACGCTGCGCCTCGCCGGCGTGTCGGCGCTTACCGTCGGCGGCTCCATCGTGAACCACGGCACGCTCGACCTCATGACCTGGAGCGGCGCCCTTCCCGCCATCGAAAACCACGGTGTCGTCCTCGATTCCAGCCGGGTGAAAATCGATTCCGCCAAAATCGTCGGGACCGACTTCGTCGTCACCATCCACGGCTACCCCGGCCACGACTACCAGTTTCAGCACCGCGCCGATCTCGAAACCGGCTCCTGGCAAAACGCGGGCGCACCGGTCGCCGGCGCCGACGCCCCGATCCAGTTTTCGCATCCCCGCGATTCTGGCTCCGCGAAAGGTTTTTATCGGGTTTCCGTAAGCACCCCCTGAGCACGCGCCCCTCCATTTTCACCATGAAACCTGTCACCGCCCTCTGCGCGGCTCGTCTGCTCGCGTTGGCCGCCCTCCTCATCTCCCCCTTGTCCGCCCTGACGCAGCCGCCTTCGCCGCCCGCCGACTCCACGATCCTGCGCGACGCCCGCGCCGGGGAGTTTTGGCAACGCCTCGAGACCGACTCCGCCTTCAAAAAAGAGCTTTCCGCCAAACTCGCCCTGCAAGCCTACCGCAAGATCGGCCAGACGGTGCCCGCCGTCCGCGTGAGCGTCCTCTCCGGGCACGCGCTCGAAACGCCCTCCATCATCCTCGAATACCAGACCGCCTTCCACGGCACCATCGAGGTGCAGGGCGGCCCCTTCGGCGGCGACTGCGTGCAGGTCTTCGGCGGGCGCGACGCCTACGCCCACCGCACCTTCTTCGGCGGCACGGAAGATCCGAAAGCCCGCCAGGAGTTCCTCGATCTGTTCGAGCAACGCAAAAAGATGCCCAGCAACCGGCGCAAGGACCTCACGCCGAAATTCGACGAGCTCTTCGCAAAATACATCCCGGGCCCGCCCGTCGATCAGGTCAAAACCGAGCTCATCGAGCTCCTGAAAAACTACGTCCGGCAAAACGAGGCCGCGGGCGCCGCCTTGTTGCCCGATTCCCCTCTCGGCGAATTCGGCGTGAAGCTCAACGAGCACCTCTACGCCTACGTTCGCGACTTCGGAAAAGGCAGCGTCGGCTCGCGCGCCTCCGTCACCGATCCTTATTTCTGGCTCATCCTTTCCGGCGGACCCAAGCCCATGCCCGAGGGCTATCTCCCCGCCTTCCCCGGAGCCGAGGGTTTTGGCGCGCAGACCACCGGCGGGCGCGGCGGCAAGGTCATCCATGTCATCAACACCAACGCCTCCGGCCCCGGCAGCTTCGCCGAGGCCATCCAAACCCCCGGCCCGCGCACCGTCCTCTTCGATGTCTCCGGCCAGATCGTCCTCGAGAAAGATCTCTGGATCGATCACTCCGACCTCACCCTCATCGGCTACACCGCCCCCGGCGAAGGCGTCGAGATTTGCGGACGCCTCTGCATGAAGGCCGAAAACGTCATCATGCGCGGCATGCGCTGGCGCCTCCGCCCGCCCCTCTCGGCAGACGGCTCGAACACCGACGGCGACCTCCACAACATCATCTTCGACCACTGCAGCTTCGCCTACGGCAGCGACGAGGCCCTGCGCTTCATCGGCGAGACCCACACGTTTTGGAACTACACCCTCCAACACTGCATCATCGGCCCCGGCATGACCGGCCTCGGCACCCACCCCTACGGCCCCGAGATCGGCGGCGCCGGCTCCATCCACCACTGCGTCCTGAACAACACGCTCAGTCGCTCGCCCGAGGTCGACTGCTCGCGCCTCGATTGGCGCAACAACATCATGTTCAACCTACGCTCGGGCCACTCCAAGCGCCTCACCAGCCAGTTCAACTTCGTCAACAACCTCGTCATCGACAACCCCGGCCAGCCCTACGTCTACGGCTTCGGCGCGACCGCCAACAACTACCTCGCCGGCAACATGCGCTACGAAGACGGCAATCTCGAGCCCTTCGGCCCCGGCTCCGCCAAGGGCGCCAAAAAATCCGAAGACACCGACGGCGACTTCGCCGCCGATCCGTCGGATCTGGTCAAAGCCCCTTGGCGCGTTGTGCCCGTCACCACCCACGAGACCAAAGAACTGGAGGCGATCATCCTCCCCACGGTCGGCGCCTCCCTGCCCCGCCGCGACACCACCGACCTCTACGCGATCGAGGGCATCGTCTCTCGCAAAGGAAAACCTTTCTTCTGGGCGGACAGCAAAAACTGGAGCTCCTACAACAAGGGCAGCAACGACAAGGACGCCTTCAACCGTTGGGAGAGCGCCTCATTCCCCCCCCCCGCCTTCGGCGCCCAACCCGCGCCCGACAGCGACCGCGCCGGCATGCCCGACGCCTGGGAAAGCGCCCATGGCCTCGAGCCCCAGGACGCCGCCGG